>JBDKJJ010000240.1:0-4278 GCA_039796635.1 Bacteroidota bacterium | reverse complement strand
AATCGAAGAGCCGAACATTCGAATGAAGAAAGGAGAATAAATTCAATCAAAGATTTTTTTTGAAATTGAAGCACACCCAAAAACAAAAAATCCCGAACCACTTTTTAATGATTCGGGATTTAACTTACGACTTATAACTTTCTACTTATAACTTAATTCTTAACTCCTAAGAAAGAATATTTTTTACCATACTCCATCGCTTGTTCATAGAACGAAGTAGGATATTCAACTTTTACATCTGTGATTTTTTCGCCATCCATTACAGGCACTAATCGTGGTTGGATAAATCCTTTATAAGGTTTCAAACCTAATGCAGCATAACGTTCTAACACTTCTTTCAATAAAGTTTGGTCAACTTTTACACCGTAATTTTCAACTAAATCTTTTCCGCCTTTATAATCACCTTCTGATTTTACACGTTGAATTTCTTTCAATAACTGACCAAATAAAGTTCTTAATTTTTCATAGTCATTAATGCGTACATACGTTTTGCCATCACGTTTTACAAATTCAATTACGTTATCTTTTTTGCCATGCTCATAAGCCCACATTGCATTCAATTGACGATTACGCATGTGTGCTTCTTCTAAATTATCACCCATTTTAATACGAGTTAATTGCATGATTAATCCATTGGTGATATAATTATCGTATTGTGCTTTTCCCACTTCTAAACTTGGCATTACACCTAATTCAACTAATTTTTTATCCATGATATAATACAAACCAACTAAGTCAGCACGAGCTTCTTCTAAGCAGCTTGCATAGTTTTTTAAAGTTTTATCTGTGGTTTCAACACCTTCATTTATTTGCCCTGAAGCATGACCAATACATTCATGCATATCGGTATGTAAATCACTACCCAACGCACCATGTTTTTTATATCGATTAATAACTGTAGAATCATAACCAAATTCATCAAACGAACCTTTTCTTGCACTCATCATGTTGTATGAAGCCACAATATTGCTTAATGAAACTGATTTGCTACCATGCTCTTTTCTTATCCAATCTGCATTAGGAAGATTTATTCCGATAGGTGTAGAAGGTGCAGCATCTCCAGCTTCTACCACTACAGTAATTGCCTTAGCTGTGATTCCTTTTACTTCTTTCTTTTTGTGTTCGGCAGCAATTGGTGAATTATCTTCAAACCATTGTGCATTGCTTGCAATTTTAGCTACCATTTTAGTAGCTTCCATATCTTTAATACTTACGCAACTTTCAAAGCTTGCTTTTTTTCCAATCGCATCACCATATACTTCAATGAATCCGTTTACACAATCAATACGGCTATCTATATCATTCACCCATGAAATGCAGTATTCGTCAAAGTCTTTTAAATCGCCTGTTTTATAAAATTTAACCAACTTAGTTAAGGCATCTTTTTGTTTATCATTTTCAGCAACTGTTACAGCCTTTTCTAACCAACCTACCATCTTTTCAATTGCAGCGCTATACATGCCTCCTACTTTCCAAACCTTCTCAACTATTTGTCCGTTTTCTTTGGTGGTTTTGCTGTTCAATCCCCAACTTGGTGCATTGCCTGCGGTTGGAAATTTTGAATAAAATGCTTCTACTTCTTTTTGTGTTACACCTTCATAAAAATTGTTAGAAGATGCTGCAATGTTATCGATGCCTGCTCGTAAATCTACTTCTTTTGCTTTGTATTTAATATCAAACATCTCGGGTTGAATACGTTTTAAAAATGCATCTAAATCTTCACCTTCATTTACCGGAAATCCTTTTACATCGCTGGCTTTAGCAATAGTTGTAAAATAGTCAAATGAACATTCAGGCACAAATTTATCATTGCTATAATGATGATGATTGCCATTGCTAAACCAAAATCTACCGCAATATTCTTCAAATTTTTTCCAATCAGCCGATGATTTATCGCCATTGTAAGTGCCATAAATATTCTCAATGGTTTTGCGTAACAAAATTCCATCTTTACTTTTTTGGTCGTAGATAATATCACGTCCGCTTAATGCAGCTTCGTATAAATAATACGCCAACGTTTTTTGTTGTAAACTCAATTCATTGAATCCAGGAATTTGATAGCGCAATAATTGCAAATCAGCAAATGCTTCTGCAGCTACATCAAAGTTTTCGTCAGCTTTGGTTTCGGTGGCTTCGGTTTTAGGTTGATTATTGCACGAAGGCAATGCAAATGTTGAGGCAGCTAATGCTACGGCAATTGACATTCTTTTTATCATTTTAAAATTTTTGTTTTAAGTGGAGCAAATGTAATCATAAACATTTTTAAGAATACAAAAACTTTACCTCCAACCGCCACCTAATGCTTTATAAATATTTATAGTTGAATTAAATTGATTTAACTTGGTTTCAATTAATTCTAACTTGGCATCTAAAGCATCACGTTGTGTATGCAATACTTCTAAATAATCTGCTTTTGCTGATTTGAATAAATCATTTGAAATATCAACCGAAGCATTTAAAGTGTTCACCTGCATTGATTTTAATTGATACGATTTTTCTAAATTGCTAAGATTTGAAAGTTCGGTAGATACTTCAAAATAGGCATTTAAAATAGTTCGTTCGTAATTATACATGGCTTGAATTTGACGTGAATTGGCATTATAATATTCAGCCTTAATTGCATTTTTATTAATTAATGGCCCTGCCAAATCACCAGCAATACTAAATAAAACCGACTCAGGAAATTTAAGAAGATAGGCAGGATTAAAAGCTTGCAATCCTAATTTAGATGAAATATTAAACGATGGATAAAACTCAGCCCTTGCCACTTTTAGATCTAATTTGGCTGCGGCTAATTCAAATTCAGCTTGTTTAACATCAGGTCGGTTATTTAATAATTGCGATGGAATACCCACAGCAATTGGCATTGATTGAAGTGAAAGAAAATTAACCGAATCGATAAGAATTTTATTTGAATAACGCCCTAATAAAAAATTGATTTTATTTTCTTGCGCATTGATTTTTTGTTGAATATCAAATTCTAAACTTTGAGTACCCAACACTTCCGCTTCAAATTTTTTAACTGCTAATTCATTCGCCGCCGCCGCCTGTTTTTGAATTCTTACAATTTCAAGTGCACGTTGTTGAATAACAATATTTTTTCTTACGATATCTAACTGACTATTCAAAGCCAATAATTCATAATAGGAATTTGCAACTTCGGCAATCAAATTAGTAATAACAAAATTTTTACCTTCAACTGTTGCCAAATAACGCTTTACTGCTGCTTTTTTAGCATTGTGTAATTTTTTCCAAATATCTACTTCCCAATTAACTGTAGCTCCTAAATTTAAATCGCCTAACATTTCAGGCACCACTTTTCCGGGTGTAATATCTGCTGATGCATCACCAGCACCTTGACTTGTATAACGTCCAACTTTTTCAATTCCTGCACCCACACCACCTTCAACCGTTGGAAATAATCGCCCATGTTTCATTCTAATTTCATTACGAGCAATTTCAATTTCTTGCAAAGTGATATACAGCTCTTGATTATTTTTTAAAGCTGTATCAATTAAACTAACTAATGTTGGGTCGGTAAAAAAATTTCGCCACTGAGTTGTAGCTATATTAGTTGAATCAGCATTTATAAAAGTTGCAGGAACTTTTTTAACATCACTAACAGTAGAGAGCATTGGCGGTTTGCAACCCCAATAAAAAATGACGCTGCTTATTGCGGCTATTAAAATTTTATTTTTAGATAGTTTCATAATAATTTATTGTTCTATTTCTTCAGTTAATGGGTTTTCTTCTTCGTTCTCAACTAAAATACTTTTTTCAGAAATTTTTGCAAAAACATAATACAAACCAGGTACAATAATTACCCCGAAAACAGTTCCGAATATCATACCACCAGCTGCGGCAGCGCCAATAGTTCTGTTACCAATTGCACCAGGCCCTGTAGCAAAAAGTAACGGTAATAACCCAGCAATAAACGCAAAAGATGTCATAAGGATTGGGCGCAAACGTGCTGCCGCACCATCAATGGCAGCTTGAATAGCTGAACTTCCAGTGCTATGACGTTGTGAAGCAAACTCAACAATTAAAACGGCATTTTTCCCTAAAATACCAATCAACATTACCATAGCAATTTGAGCATAAATATTATTTTCTAATCCTAAAAGTTTTAATAAAAAGAATGCTCCAAAAATTCCGACAGGTAATGAAAGTATGATGGGCAAAGGCAACAAAAAGCTTTCGTATTGAGCTGCTAACACAAGAAATACAAATACTAATGAAATAATAAAAATATAAATAGCTTGATTTCCTTGTCTTGAT
>JBDKJJ010000239.1:0-8839 GCA_039796635.1 Bacteroidota bacterium | reverse complement strand
CTGTTGTTTACCACATAATCAATATAAGGTGCTATACCTATTGATTTCATGCCTCGAGTAGCGGCGTTAATATTTTGGTCTAATTTATAATTCACAGTCATATCATTTCTAAATGAAAAATCAAATCGAAAAGTTAAATCATTATCAAGCTTCACTTTTTTCTTTCCGTTTTTAAATGGCAATGTAATTCCCTTGCGCTTGTAGCCCATGCCTAAGGTAATTTCTTCGCCTCTTGTTTCGCTTAATTGGTAATCAATAAAACTCATGTTCATGGTTCTATTTCGTTTATAATCAACCTTAGTAGTGATGTTATTTTTCCAAGTAATATCAACACCAATTAATGGTGAAAACTGCTCAGTAATGCTTATCTGTGGTATGTTGTAATAAGGTACAAAATTGTGATTTAATGAATCAATAGCATAAGGATACATCATACTATTTTGAAACGAACCCAAAATAAAATCAGGGTTTGTCATAAAGCTACCCACATTAAAGGTGGAGTTATAAGCATGATTTAAGTTGGCTTGGGTAATATATTTTTTAAGCCCTGGCAATTTTGATAAGCCTGTATAACTTACTCTCCAATTTGGTTTTGGTAATAATTTAAATAATTGATCAACGGTGCTATTCGCCAATTTTGGGTCAGCATAGGTTGATAAAAATGCAGGAATCATTACCGATTGAGCATAAGGTCCATAACCTGTATAATACCCAGGCAATGTATCAATTGCTTTTTGACTAGCAGGATTTGCCAAGCCCAAAGTTTTTGAAATATCTTTTCGTTTATCTTCAAATTGATGAAATAAATCAACATCATTTTTACCAAAAAATGTATTTAATGCAATGAATGAAACTGTCATGCTACCATTTACAACTTTACTCAAAGCAGCAAAATTGCTAAAGCTATCAGGTCGTTTATAATTTTCAGATAAGTTACGAGAATAAGTTCTTGTAATAGTTAAATCAACTCTCATATCAGTAATAGGCTCCAAATTGGCTGTTATGTTCCAATTCTCAGTACTGCGTTGTGTAAATGGTGTAAACAATTTTGTATCGCCTGATATAGCATTTAATTGCACTGATGAAAGTGTATTTAAATAATCAGGTGAAATTTGTTGACCAGTTAAAAACTCCCAGCCGGGTTGTTGCCATGATGAATCCATACCTACATATTTTGTGGTACGCATATAGCCTGGCATCACTGTTCCATTATCTTGCGAAAGATTAACTGAAATTCGCTTCAAACATAAAATTGGTTTTAAAAAAGTATAAATAATTGGATTCAGTTTCGGCTCTTCCGTTTTCTTTGTTTTACCTTTTGCATCAACTGATGTAGTTGCCTTTTTAGGGCCTTTCATTTCAGTTTCAGCAGGCTTTTCTTCTTTTTTATTTTTGTTTTGTTGCGCTAATTTTTGTGTATTGTAACGCTTAAGGAATTTAATTTTATTGTATAAATTATTAAAATTAAAATCAGTATTTAATTGTTGATTTTGGGTATTTTGTAAAGTGTTACCCAAGCTTTCATAGCTTAATGGTGCTGTTGTCCAAGTATAGGTGGAAGCATAAGTGGCTTTCATCGTTATCCAATCCGTTAAAGGAAATTTACTAAGCGGCACATTATAACTTGCATTTAATGAATGATTATAACCTGTAGTACGTTTTAATTGTTTGATTCTATTAATGATAGAATCACGTTCGGCTTTGGTATCAATTCTTCCTTGAGGTTCGTCAATTCTTGAATTATTGGTTGCATTAAAATCTATTGATATACTTCGTGTAATATCCCATCGCATTGAGTAATTACGCATCATTGTAAAATACTTATTGAAAGTAGGAGGCAATGCAATTTCATCAGAGCTAAATCTACGTAAATGCGTTTCACCATATTGTCTATCAGCATCTGCTTTAAAGCTCAAGCTACTTGGTAAAATATTGAAATTAAAATCACGAATTAATGCTAAATATTTTCCACCAAATCTTACAAACGTAAATGGTGTTATGTATTTCTGTTTGATAGTATAATTATAACCAATGCCTCCTTTGTATTTTTTTAATACATCGCTTTCATAAGTTGGGTTATGCTTAAATGTTTCGGTGTATGAATAACTAACATTGAAATTTTCAATATTAGTTGGCAGATTTAATTTTCCCAATTTAGATTTTTTAGGTCGATTGAATCTAACATTGGTTAAGTTCCAACTTTTAATACCTACATAATCTTGAGCAATATATTTTAATGAATCGGCGTAATCCTTACCACGTAAAGCTTTTGCTTGTTCTAATTTGTTTTTTAAGCGCACATCTAATTGATATGGGTCAAACTGTGGGTTACTAAATTGTTCGCTTACGCTTGCATATAAAGGCAATTTCAAACCTAAAGCTTCAGGTAATAATTTACCTAATTCAATATTGCCTGATACATTATATTGGTAAAAATTATCTTTAAATCGTTGAGCTAATTTTTGTTCCAATGCACCATAACCAATAGTATGCATTGTGCCCGATGCAGAAATACTTCCTAAATCAGCCAATTTAATATCAGTTCGAATCAACGCCGCATAACCACCTGATTCATCAAAGCCACTTAATCTTAATTCATCAAACCAAATTTCACCACATTTATTCTGACCATCATCAGCATCAGATGTGCTACCACGTTGAGGATTTCGAACACCCATCATACATGTTTTTACTAAACCCAAATCGGGTGTTCCTTTTACTGTAAGTATTATGCCATTTGGCATTACTACTTTAAATGGAGCATATTGCGGTTTGTTTTGTGCTAATCTTTTTTGTTTCAAACCCGTTAATGAATCTAAAAACAAATCAACGGTATTGGCATCAGGCCAAACAGATATGGCATCAGTAGCTGAATTGGCAGTAACTTTTAATGGCACTGCATATTCATAATAGTTATCTGTAAAATCAGTACCAAAGCGAATAAAGCCATACAAATCATTATCTTTTAATGCTACTTCACCCAATTTTGATTCAGCATGAATAAAGAATTTTACTTCTTTAAACGTACGCATATCTAAATTTAAATTTTTATAAACGGCTCTTGCATCTCCATCTTTCAACCCACAAACTTGTAATGAAATTGATTGTTCGTTTGCCAACACATTCGCCTGTGTAGTAAGTACATTCGTACGTTCAATGCCCGGAGGTAATACATAACCTACTGGTTGTTTTGATGCATTTTCTTCTAAGTTAACTGATGTAACATTAAAATAAGTTCCTGCATTATGGTCATCAACCAATTGCTCACCTGCTGACTCTAATGAAAAAGGATAACGGCGCCATTGGTTTCGAGTCATTTGTAGTTTTGCAAATCTGCAAATCAATGAATCTGAAAATCCGTTTAAGTACATTCTTACAAATCGAATTGATTTGAAATCATTGATAGTTCCTATTTTTTTTTCATAACTATGAATAGGAATTTTAAATTGATAATATTTAGCAGTGGTAGTTGAACCATCTTTCAATTTTATTTCAGCTTCACGAATATTATTTACAAAGCTTGTTCCGATGCTCATGTTAGGCTGCAAATGAACTCGATATTGAAAATAATTTTCAGCTTCACTTAATGAATTATCTCTGTTTAAATCTTCTGATTCAGGAATATTGGTGGCGGCGGTAGAATATTTTTCAGGCGATTGTCCATCAGTTGGTGAATTGCCTTGCGCATTATTATAATTTCTATATCTGCGTAAAATTGGAGTTACTGCATTATCAAAATCAGTACCTCTATAAAAATGATAGTTATCGTTTGAAGGATCAGCTTGCGTAGCATTTACGGTAGCTGCGGTAAATGGCAAACCATCAGCACCTAAAGCCCCTGTATTAATTTTTGAAACATAATTAGCAAATGAAGTTCTTTCTAATTCATCAGTGCAACCATCATAACCCACATCTTGTATGGCTCTTACAGCTGGGTCATTATCAAATGCATTTGTAATAGGCTGTTGATTAGATGGCACAAAACCCCAAGTGGTAGCCTGTTTTGCACTCACATCATTAATATCTTTTGGTAAACCATTTTCATAAAACTTACGATGGTCTTTCAAAATATCTTCAGATACAGTTCCTAAATTGAAATACAAATCACCCGTATTGCTTGATGATGCACCATTTGTGCTATAAGGGTCTAACATCCAAAACTCAATAAATTCAATATTAGCAGTTTCAAAATCACTGTAATCAATACTTCGTGTAATACCACCCCAGCGCTTGTTTGGGTTGGCTAAAGTACCATCGCTATTCATTCCTTTGTAGTCATAGTTATATGGTCCTTTCTTTTTTGGATTAAAAAATACATCGAATGAAGTTAATGTAAGTGGTGTACCAGGTGCCAATTGTTTATCAGGGAATAATTCTTTTTCTTCAATTTCACGAACAAACAAATTTGATTGTTCGGTATTGCTTGTTAAGTTAGATGCAAAGCCATTAGCAGCTCTTGTGAAATATGGGTCAATATTATACCAAGCTAACTTACCACGATTATAACCATAATTTAATGAATCAGAATGTGATTCAGGAAATAACTCCTGACCTGCTGCACCTCTTGAGGCAAATTGTGGTGTACTTGCTATTGCCCAACTTGTGATAGGAAATTTTAAATCATAATTGCTTTGAGCTCCTTCAAAATCATCAATATAAACCTGACCTGCATCACCAATTGCTTTACTATGCCCTGGAATAAGTTTAGCTCCTTCAATAGTTAAATTGATATTTGATTTTTCCTTTGATTCAATGTACGGAAGTTTATTAATCATTTTTGTAATTAAATCACTTTTTTTGGTGTAGTGAATATCAGTTCCTAACACCGTATTGCTTATAGGATCATCGCCTACTAATACTTTTTGTGTAAAAGGTCTTTCACTTAAATGAAGCCAAGTTGCACCTAAATTCAAATGTTCATTTACATAATAATCAAATCTATTCCCTATAAAAGTTTTCACTTGACCTAATCCTGCAAAAGCATTATTTTCAAATTTCACTTTAATAGGCTGACCACTATTCATGATACCTTCATTCAATATTTTTACTCTACCCAAGTTATAATCAACAGAGTAATCAATATTTTCTTTCAAATCCTGACCGCCGCTAATTACCTTAACTGAGCCTTGTGGCAAGTTGAATGCTCCTAAATAAATTTCACTAGCTGAGTTTGATTTATAACTTCCTTTGATATTAAATCTGTTTTTTTCAGGATATTGCTGTGCCTCGGTTTTCGTTTTATCATACAACTCTTGATAAACATATTTTGCAGCTACAAACTGGTCATCTTGTGTATTCTGAAATTTAGCTTTCAAATCATTCCCAAAAGGTTCAATTACCGGGAAAATCAATCTACCACTTTGAGGAATGATGGTAACATTTTGAATGAAATCAAAAATACCATCAGGCGATGGGTCGTTTTGAGTATTCAATCTATCTAAATTTAATAGCCTAATTAACGGAATACCTGACACTGAACCATCTATTAAATAACGCTTTTCACCACCACCTGAAGTTAAATAAGTAATATCTAATTTAAAATCAGTTGGTGAAATTTGATATGCTCCTAATGAATAAATATTTTTCATCATCAACTTCCATAACGGCAAAGTTGTGTTTGCAATTTGTCCTTTTAATAACTTCAAGAACAATACATTTTGTGATGTAGTAGGTACTGTAGGATTGGTTGTTACTGCTCCGTTAACAGTTGGAATATCTTCTGAAAACTCACCTACTTTATAATTTTTTCCATTGTAAGTATATTCATAAGCAACTGCTAACACATCACTTGCATTAAGTGTTTGTTGCAATGAAATAAATCCAATCTGAGGATATAAAACATACTCAGTAGCTGCTAATTTTCGAGCAAAAGTTTTTTCATAAATAAGTGGCTTAGGGTCATTCACAAAAACACCTGAAGTGATTGTGCTTACTACCGTATTTGTATTTCGGCATGATGAATTATTTTTTAAAGTAGAATACAAACTATTGCTTTCATTTGATGGAACTTTTGAACCACTATTAGTTTGCCATCTATTTTGATAAGTTGATTGTTCCGCCAAATCCATTGTACCCACAATATCACGTACATTTTCAGTTACACCAGTTTTATTCGTAACCCAAACCTCAACCCTTGTAATGTTTACACCTGATTGAATGATGGGCAATTTTTTCAACCAAGTATTATAATTATCTCTAAAAAATTGTGATAGAAAATAGTGTTTGTTATCCTCATATTGGTCAGCTTGAATTGCATAGGTTTGAGTTTGAGCACCGCCTTGAATATTTATTTCTTCCGATTTTGATTTTTGTTGAGATAGAACAGTGGTTACATCTAATCTACCAAACTTCAATTTGGTTTTCAAACCAAACAAACTTTGATTTCCAGTTATTAATGAATTATTCAATGGCAAGCTAACATTACCTGCACCAATACTTTGAATAATTTCGTCATCATGACCAGTATATTCTAATTTAATTTGATTTTCAAAATCGAATGTAGCTTGTGTATTGTAGTTAGTAGTTAACTTCATTTTATCACCAATTTTACCCACTAAATTCATATTGATATTCATATCAAAATCAAACCCACCTTGCTTTTTTGCTGCAGCAATCAACGTAGGATTTTCAACTTTCTGACGATTGATGCCAAACGTTAGTTCAACATTACCTGAGGGGCGAATATCAACCCCACCAGGCCCAAATAATCTATCAATCATTTGATTATTTGCAGCCAATTTAGGCAATGCACTTTTATTTTCAATTAAGCTACTTGCATTGTTTCTTTGTTTCCAATAATCTCGTTGATCTTTTTCGTATTGATATTTCAAAAACTCTTGAAATGTCATATAAGATGGTGCTCTATAAAATTTACCACCAATGGTTTCAGTTAAAATATAGCGTTGAGAAGCAGGGTCATACTCTACTTTTTGTTCAATGTTAGATGGATTTTTTAAATCAATATTATCTGAAGGTTTACCATTTATAAAATCACCGTTTTGATCTTGAATTGGGTAGTGTAATTTAATTGAATCATCGGTAGTAATAGCTGCTTTATTCCATTCATACAGCGTAATGGGTTGCTGCACAAATGTTGCTCTACTGCTGTAAATTACCAGCAACAAAGCCATAATAAAGCTTATTTTAAAAATGATTTTCAACTACTATATTAATCCGTTTAGGTTTATTTAATTTATCACATTGCCTTTAAAGCCTCTTTAATCAATACCTCTACAGTATTTATATCAGGCTTTTGTTTTGTGATTTTTGATATTGCATTATCAGCTTGAACTTTGCTAAAGCCCAACGCCGTAAGAGCAGATAACGCCTCATTTTGAATATTATTGTACGCAAAGTGATTAGCAGGTATATTTTTCAAATCAGCAGTTTTCAGCATTTTGTCTTTCAATTCCAAAATCATACGCTTGGCAGTTTTAGGTCCTATACCTTTTATTTTTTCTAACAATTTTTCATTTTCCTGAATAATTGCTTGCTGAATTTCATTAGGCTGAATGGAGGATAAAATCATTCGGGCAGTTGAACAACCTACACCGCTTACACTAATCAATTGTTGAAATAATACTTTTTCAGATTCATCTGCAAAACCATATAAGGTATGAGCATCTTCTGTAATTTGCTGATGAACGTGTAAAAGCACGTTCTTTTCATTCTGTATTTTTGAGTAACAATTTAATGAGATATTGATGTAATAACCAATTCCACTATTTTCCAACACTACAAAAGCTGGATTTTTTTTGGTTAATTCTCCTTTGATATAAGCAAACATGTATTAAATTCTAATTTGTAGGCAAGATAAAAAAACAATTGCAATCCAGATATTTTGTAGATGAAGATTTTGCATAAAAAAACCCCGATGAAGAAAACTTGCATCGGGGTTAAAATCAACTACTATTCACCCTGAGACAAAAGTAGTTTGATGGTTATTATTGTTCAAATAAATATTATTTTGTTTTTTATTATAACAATGTGAATTGTATGATGAATTACACAAAAAAATATTTCATTGTATGGTTACTGTATTACCAATTGTTTATTAATAATGCCTCTTTCGGTACTAAGTTGTAATAGATTAACACCTGCTGCAAGGTTTTCTTTTGAGATTGTATATGCATGCATTCTGTTAAAGTTGAATTTACTAACTCTTTTATTGGTTCACCAAGCATATTGTACAATATAAGTTTTGAGTTTTGTTGTGTTGATGGTAGAATCGATCACGGTAATACCAATATTTCTCATTGTTTTTTAAATTTTATTTCATAATGTTTGCCATCCATATCAATACTTATCCAAAAGTCTTTCTTAATTAATTTATTAATTTTAAAATGTTTATAATCAACAGTAGTATTGTCATCAAATTTTAAAGGATGAATAAAATAATCATTAAAAATCCAAAAATCGTAGTTTGCATCAGATATACCTCCAACATTAGTCCAATTATCAATACATCCTATCCATTTATCCTTATGATTTTTTTTATCATAAATTAATTGAAAATTGCAATTGGCATAATTTGTTCTTTTAAATAAATCATTTAATGAATCTGCACCATCCACATTAAAAGCAACAATATGCCAACTACCTTCTAATCTTTTACCAGGTTTTCTTAAGCTAATAAAATCATCTTCTTTGTATTTATGGCAAGCAAGTGCTGCTAACATTATTAATGTAATAAATAAGAGTTGGTATTTTTTCATGACTTTCTATTTTTAAGTTTGTAAATAAATTCAATATTAAAGCCTCCAAATATTAAATGATATTCTTTAGAGTTAAAATAATTTACCCCTGCTTGGTATGACTGAAATCCAAGTAATCCAATATG
>JBDKJJ010000238.1:0-5683 GCA_039796635.1 Bacteroidota bacterium | reverse complement strand
TCTTCGGGATGGACTATATTGAAAACGTAATCGGTATTATTATAAATTGACATTCAACAAAAAAATAAAATTTATTTTATCAATAGTTGATGATAGCTTCAAATATGTAAACACCAAAATCTATCAACTCGATACTCTTTATAAAATTGAAAGTAATAGGATTTTAAAACGAGATACTCAGCTATTAGAAATAATGAAATCAGAATCTAAAATATATATTTATAAAAATTTTATAAATATACCAGCGGATATTTATAATGGCTCATGTTGGATAAATGACTCTACAAAATTTTCCATTAAGGGGAAATGCGGAAGCAATACTTTAGATGGCGGCAAAAGAGCAAAAAAATTGGATGATGAAATGCAAAAGTTTATAACAAGCATTCGCTACTAAATCAATCCACCTACAAAAACTTATCTCCTTTCATTCGCTTTACATCGGCTGTAAAATCCTTTATTTTTTGTTCTTGGTTTTTTTCGCAAATCAATAATGCATCGTGTGTATCAACCACTATATAATTATCTAAGCCTTGCAAAATAACTAACTTTTTATCAGGCACATTTACAATATTATTTTGTGCATCATACATCATCACATTTTTTCCTGCCACTGAGTTGCCATGATAATCATGCTCCGTCAGTTCATATAATGAAGCCCAAGTACCTACATCACTCCAACCAAAACTTGCAGGAATAACACGAACGTTAGTCGCCTTTTCCATTACCCCAACATCAATTGAAATATTAGTACAAAGCGTATAAGCATTTTCAATAAACTTAGCTTCGTCTTTAGTTCCTAATTTTTTTTCATATCCAGCAAAGGCTTCAAACACTTCGGGCAATAATTGTTCAAAAGCTTTAATGATTGATTTTGCATTAAAAATAAACATACCGCTATTCCACAAAAACTCTCCTGTTTTAATAAATTGAATTGCCAATTCTTTATCAGGTTTTTCAAAAAATGTTTTCACTTTATGCACACCACTTTCATTTTCTTCCATGTATTGAATATAGCCATAACCCGTATCGGGCCTTGTTGGCTGAATACCTAATGTAACCAAATGATTATGCTTAGCCACATGATCCAATCCTTTTCTAACCACATCATGGTAAACACTTTCTTTCAAAATAAAATGGTCAGCCGCCGCTACAATAATATTAGCTTTTGGATTTTTTAATGAAATTTTAAAGGAAGCATACGCAATACATGGTGCTGTATTTTTACGCATAGGTTCATACAACACTTGCTCCTGCTTGAATTCAGGCAATTGTTGCTTTATTAAATCAGCATAAATTTCATTAGTAACAATATAAATTTGTTCAGGTGGGCATAATGCAGCATAACGGTCAACAGTTAATTGCAGCAAAGATTTGCCTGTGCCTAAAAAATCTAAAAATTGTTTTGGGTGATTATTTCTGCTCACTGGCCAAAAGCGGCTACCAATGCCACCTGCCATTATTATTACATAATTGTTCGAATTCATGATGCTGCAAAAATAGTTAAAGAAATTGGCTAAATAATTTTTCAGTGGTTAAATCCTTTGTGATAAGCAAAGAATGAATACCACATTTTTGAGCACCTTCAACATGTTGTAAAGTGTCATCTAAAAACAAAGTGTTTTCAGGCAATAAATTATTTTCATTCAATACTAATTCAAATGCCTCAGCATTTGGCTTTCTGCGATGAATTTCATTAGAATAATATGTTTTGATGAAGTGATTTTCCAACGTCAATCCAGGTGTTTGTTCTTGAATCATCTCCTGAACTTTAGGAAGATGAATGCCGTTAGTATTGCTTAATAAGTAAATTTTAAAATGTTGAGCTACTGCTTTTAATGTTTCAAATTTATAGGCTGGCATCCCAATTAACATGGCATTCCAAGCTTTATCAATTTGTTCATTAGTAAGTTTATTAAAAGCATTTTCACGAACAAAATTCCGTAATGAATCATTAGAAATTTTTCCTTTTTCAAAGTCATCAAACACGTTGTTTTGCTTAGCTTGCGAATAAGCTGAATCAAAATCCTTCATTCCTAAATTTTTAAATGCTTCTGATGTTATTTGGTAATCAATTTCAAATAACACACCGCCTAAATCAAAGATTATTGCATCAATATTTTTATCAATCATAATTTTTTTAGTTGTTTAGAATAAATAAATGCAAAAATATTTTATTTTTGCATTAGATTTTAATTAATCAATGCGCTTATAGCTCAGTTGGTTAGAGCATCTGACTCATAATCAGGGGGTCCTTGGTTCAAATCCATGTTGGCGCACAAAAAAAGCAACTCAATTGAGTTGCTTTTTTGTTTTTAGCAACCTCAATTGTGATTTTTAAAAATTCAATTATCCCATTTTATTCTTTTTAAAATTTTCAGCTTGTTCAAAAATCTCTACATACACTTCATCTCTTTCTACAGGTGGATAACCAAATTCATCCAACAATAAAATTAGTCCAACTTTTAAAGCTGATTTAATATCATCTCGTCTGTTCCAATCTGGAAATTTAGCTTGTCCGTCAACCAAGTCTTTTATGGCTTTTGCCAGTTCAATCAATTTGTTTTCGGGATAGTTGAAATCGTATTTTTTACAAAGGTCTTTCAGTATGTCATAAAATGCTTTTTCTTCAAAGTCAATTCCTAAAGCATCACCTGCTGAAAATTCTTTATGAACTTCCCAAATTAAGTCAGTTAATGCATTTGCCATTTCTTCATATACTTCACTTCTTAAAATATCGTTCGCTTCTCTATTGTTATATCTTTCAACTAATGCTTGCATTTTTTTAGAAAAATCAATTCCTTTTACTCGGTTTACTTTTCTGATTTCTCCGATGACTTTAGCAAGAAGCTGTTGAAGTAATTTGATTTTAGTATTGGGTAGTTTGATTTTGTCAATCTTCGCCAAATAATCTTCATCAAAAATATCTTGTTCAGTAGTTTCATCTTCACCCATTTTGAAAATTTCTTCTACTCCTTCGCTTTGCAGGGCTTCTTTAATCATCTCTCTAACTCTTGCATTCATTTGTGCAGTATCAGGTGCATCACCTTTAGTAAGTTTAAATATGATGGAACGAACTGCTAAATAAAAGTGGGTATAATCTCTTTCGGATTGTGTTAATTGTTCACTACCTGCACAAATATCATAAGCGGCTTTGAGTCGTTTTACCAACCCCATAAAACGAGTTTCAAATTCTTTGGTTTGTTGTACAAATTCAGCCGCCGAATTCAAAGTATTCAACTGTTGAATGGTTGTGCCGTTGAAATATTTAGTGTTATCGAATTGATGAAATAGTTTAGCCAATAGGTCTAAATGATTTCTAACAATGATGATAGATTCAACAATGTCTTCAAAATTGTCTTTGTCGCCTTCGCTGTATTGCTTTAACGCCAAATTCATTTGAGTTTTGATGCCGATATAATCTACAACAAGACCTTTGTTTTTTCCTTCAAACTTTCGGTTTACCCTTGAAATGGTTTGAATTAAATTATGTCGCTGAATTGGTTTATCAATGTAAATACTATCCAAGAATGGCACATCAAAACCTGTGAGCCACATATCAACCACAATGGCAATTTTGAAATTGGATTTTTCATTTTTGAATTGCCTGTCAAGTTCTTTTCGCTGCTCTTTTGTTCCTAGTAAATCATACAGTTCTTTTGCATCATCTTGTCCTCTTGTAGCAATGAGCTTAATGCGTTCAATAGGTTTCAATTCTCGTTTGTCTTTTTCAGTCAATTCTGCGCCATCCTCTGCTGCTTTTATTTCATTCCATTCAGGCTTGAGCGCAATAATATTTTTATAAAGTTGATAAGCTATTTCACGATTACTACAAACAAACATTGCTTTTCCTTTTACCGTTGAACCCTCCGAAACTCTTTTCTCATAATGGTTTACAAAGTCTTCTGCAACTTCCTTCAAACGGTCAGGGTCGCCGATAATGGCATACATCTGTGCCATTTCTTTTTTACTTTTTTCAATTTGATTTTCGTTGCTTCCAATCTCTGCACATTGGGCATAGTAATCTTCAATTTCCTTGAGTTTAGAATTATTCAGCAACACTTTTGCAGCTCTGCCTTCGTACACAATTCTTACAGTGATTTCATCTTTCACCGATTCAGTCATTGTATAAGCATCAACCACTTTACCAAACACATCCAATGTAGCATCTATGGGTGTTCCAGTGAAGCCAACAAATGTGGCATTGGGCAATGAGTGATGTAAGTATTTTGCAAAGCCATAAGTTTTAGTAACTCCTTTTTCTGTGACTTTCACTTTTTGGTCAAGATTGACTTGACTGCGGTGAGCCTCATCCGAAATACAAATCACATTGCTTCTATTGGTTAGCAGTTCGGTATCTTCTGTAAACTTATGAATGGTAGTTAAAAACACACCTCCGCTTTCTCTGCCTTGCAAAAGCGTTCTAAGCTGTGCTCTGCTTTCAACGCTTGTAATATTATTATCACCGATAAAATTCTTAGCGTTAGTAAATTGACCCGATAATTGGTCATCTAAATCTGTTCGGTCAGTTATTAAAACAATTGTTGGGTTTTCAAAGTGTTCGCTTTTCATCAACAACCTTGTGAGGTAAAGCATGGTAAAACTTTTACCACAACCTGTTGCACCAAAGTAAGTTCCTCCTTTACCATTGCCATTAGGCTTTTGAGCATTTTTAATGTTTTCAAACAAAGCTCTTGCCGCATAATATTGAGGATAGCGGCAAACAATTTTTTCGTTCTTTTTAGAACTATCAGGAATGTAAATGAAGTTGCGAATAATATCCCTTAACCTGTTTTGATTAAACATGCCTTGCACCAAAGTGTACATGCTATCAATTCCGTCAACATCTTTTGCTAACCCTGCAACTCTGCGCCATGAATAGAAAAAATCATAAGGTGCAAAGAATGAACCTGCTTTATTATTTACACCATCGCTGATAACACAAAAACAATTGTACTTAAATAGTTCGGGTATATCTCTTCGGTAACGAATTGTGAGTTGGTTGTAAGCATCAAAAATAGTTGCTTCTTCTCTGATTGCACTCTTGAATTCAAAAACCACCAAAGGCAAACCATTAATATAAACAATGCCATCAGGTATGCGTTTTTCTGAACCAATAATTTCTAATTGATTTACGAATTTGTAAATGTTATTGTCCTTGCCCTTGCCATATTCTACTTTATCATCTGCCGCTATTGAAATCAATTGTTCTGCTCCTGCCTTGCCGGCAGACAGGTCAGGTTGTTTATGTTTATTTAGCCCTTTGTAATCTATCAATTGAATATAAATATCTTTCTGATTTCGGTCTTCTCTCTTAAGAATAAAACCGTCCGAAAGCATTTTGATAAATGTTTTGTTGCTCTCGTATAGGTCAGATGATGAAAGTGATTTGAGTTGAAGAATGATAGATTTAATTTCGTTTACCGTTATGCCTTGCCCTGCGTATTGCGTTAACAGAAAGTTTTGTAAATCTTCTTCAATCAATACTTCTTCGGGCTTACGGTTTATTGTAATGCCTAAATGGTGGGGAAAGCCTTCTTGCTCCAACAATTCGGTAAATGCCTTTTCTAATTGTGCTTCGGTAAATTTCATTGAATTCTTTTTATTAATTCTTCAAAGCATTTCGCTACATCTTTTTCATCAGGTATTGGTCTATATGCTAATGCTGAAAGTTCTGTTTGATATT
>JBDKJJ010000237.1:0-13507 GCA_039796635.1 Bacteroidota bacterium | reverse complement strand
GTGGGCAATGCTAAAGGACATGTATTTCATTACGATAATATTAGTAGCAATTTGTTGGGCAATTTTACTTTAACAACAAATTATTTTTCTCAAATTAATTGTGGTGAATTTGCAACTCCAGCTGTTAATCAATTGGTAGGAAATGATTCAGTTGAAATTGTTTGTGGTACAAGTCGAGGCGGTTTGCAAATGTATTCAAATGGCGGTGTTCCGTTTGTTAGTCGCAATGAAATTTCATCAGTAAAAAATGTATTAATTGTTTATCCAAATCCAGCCAATGAGTCACTAGTCGTAAGTTGTAAGTCGTTAGTAAATACAGTAGAAGTAATAGATGTTTTAGGACGAACAATGATGGTTCGACAGGCTCACCATGACGGTGATGTATTGCCTATTGATTCCCCCTTGAAAAGGGGGTTAGGGGGATTTGAAATTGATATTTCTACCTTATCAAATGGTATTTATTTTCTAAAAACCACTGACGTAAAAGGAAATGTGGTCAATGGGAAATTTGTAAAAAGATAAATTAAGAATACAACAATCTTTGTTGAGCTGCTTTTACTGCTTTTGCCAATTTTGATTTTATGATTTTTAACTCTGGTAAATTAGTAAGGTAATGAGCTAATTTAATTCTATGATTGCCTTGCAGCATCATTTCAATCACTTCATCGTTCCCATTCTCAGTGCATAGCAACAAACCAATAGGTGGATTTTCTGTTTTTCGCATTTCGTATTTTTCAAGCCATTTTAAATACAATTCCATTTGTGATTTATAGGCTGCTTTAAATTTCCCCAATTTTAATTCTATCACCACCAATCTATTTAAGCCACGATGGTAAAATAGCAAGTCGATATAATAATCATCGCCATCAATTTGTATTCTTTTTTGCCTTGAAAGAAAGGCAAAATCAGAACCTATTTCACTGATAAAATTTTGCAATTCAGCAAGTATTGCCGATTCTAAATCTTTTTCGCTGTAGGTGTCTTTTAAGTTTAAAAAATCCAAAATATACTTATCTCTAAAAACAAGATCTTCGGTAAACTGCTTTTCTTTTTTTAGCATGGTAAGCTCTTGTTTAATTAATTTTTCGGGTTTTTTACTTAATGCAGTTCTTTCATAAAGCATCGAATTTATTTTGTTTCTTAACTCCCGAATATTCCAATGTTCAATCTTGCACAACTCCGTGTAATACATACGGGCTAAGGGATTTTTAACATTTGTAAGTTCAATAAAATGACTCCAACTTAAAAGTGGCGACAGTGTCGCCACAATCTTTTGATTTGAAAATGATTTATAAAATCTATGAATTCTATGCAATGATGAAACTGTATATCCCTTTCCAAACTCCTTCATCAAAAGTGGCGACAGTGTCGCCACAATCTCTAAACCATATATTTCATCAGTGTTTTCAATGGTTTGTGCAATGTGTTTTCCTATTTCCCAATTCAATAATGTAAGTTCTTGATTTACATTTCTTGCTAGTTTATTTCTACTATTAATAATTAATGCAGCAACGTTTGTAAACAATACTTTAGATTGTTTTGTAATCATCTTCTGTTTAGCTACTGTAAGTTTAGTTGGCATTTTTATTTTAAAATTGATTGTAACAAACCTAATATTTTGTTTTTAATTTTTTTAATTTTGATAGATTCTTAATACAAATAAATACTGAAATCATTTTCACTTGAAATCAATTTTTAATCAAATAGCACAATATCTTTTCTTGAAAAAGAAAGATGCATCAAAGCCTGATAATATCAATATTAAATTGATGCATGGCATGAACCGAATTTCGATTGTAGTGTTTTTAATAGCAGCTATTATTATAGCTTTAAGATTATTTTCAAAATAAATTAATTAAATGAATTATTGGATAGATACACATGCACACTTGTACGAAAATGCATTTGATGCAGACAGAAAAGTAACAATTGAAAGGGCTGTAAAACAAGGCGTTCATAAAATCATTATTCAAAATGTGGATGATGAAACTATCAATGGAATGTTACAATTAGAAGCAGATTATCCTTCGGTTTGTTTGGCTACAATGGGCTTGCATCCATGCAGTGTAAAAGAAAATTACAAACAAGATTTGCAATGGGTAGAAGATTGGTGGAGCAAAAGAACTTTCACAGCAGTTGGCGAATGTGGCTTAGATTATCATTGGGATAAAACATTTATTCCGCAGCAAAAAGAGGCTTTTGATTTCCAATTGCAATTAGGAAATAAATACAATAAGCCTGTTGTAATACACAGCCGTAGCTCATTTTACGATTCGGTGGAATTAGTAAAGTTAAATCAGAAAGGAAATTTGACTGGTGTATTTCATTGTTTCAGTGGCAGTTATGAAGAAGCAAAAGAAGCATTAAAACAAAATTTTTATTTAGGTATTGGTGGTACAGTTACTTACAAAAATTCAGGATTGGTAGATGTTTTACCAAAAATTGGATTAGATAGAATTGTGTTAGAAACGGATGCTCCGTATTTGCCACCAGTGCCACATCGTGGTAAAAGAAACGAAAGTAGTTATATTCCATTAGTGGGGAGTGTGATAGCTGAAATTATGAATATGCCTGTTAAAAAAGTAGCTGAAATTACAACTGCCAATGCCAAAAAATTATTTCAAATCAATGATTAACAAACCAGGCGTTTATCCTTTGAGCGAAGGCTGTTATACTATTGGTTGGGATAAAATATTCAAACCATTTAATCCTGCTGTGGATAGCATGACCGAACGACCAGCATCGTTGTTGGTTGAAATTCAACCATTTCTTTTAATCACCGAAAAAGAAAATATATTATTAGATACTGGCTTAGGATTTTATGCTGAAAATGGTGCATTAATTATTCATCAATTATTATTAAAACACAATGTAAAACCTGAACAAATCAATAAAGTTTTGTTATCGCATTTGCATAAAGATCATTTAGGTGGTGCAGTAATGAAGGATGAATTGGATGCTTCAAAAATGAAAACTGCTTTTTCGAATGCTACCTATTTTGTACAACAAGGTGAATGGGATTATGCCATTCAACATAGCGGAAACTCTTATGATGCTGATGCTTTGGATGTTTTGAAATGGAGTAATCAATTGGAGTTATTAGATGGAAGCGGAACAATTGATGGTTTTATTCATTACAAAATTAGCGGCGGTCATACGCCTTTTCATCAGGTGCATACAATAGAGGCTAATGGTGAAAAATATTTTTTTGGTGGTGATGTAGCGCCGCAGTTAGGACAAATGCAACGTAAGTTTGTGGCTAAGTATGATTTTGATGGCAAGCAAAGTGCTCAGCTTCGGTTGGATTATACCAAGGAAGGAATAGAAAATGATTACACATTTTTATTTTTTCATGATTTAAAAAATCCAATAGCTAAACTAAAAATGGAAAACGGAATGGTAACGGTTAAGTAAATGGTGTTCAAATAAAATTTATATTTGTTTCGTTAAATAAAACTATGAACAAAAATCTACTATTTATTTTTTGTGTGATGTTATCCGTCTTTTTGGCGTCGTGTGATGCAGGCAAAGAGATTGAGTTGACTGGTGATAGAGCATTTGAACAAAAGCAATTTGCGGTAGCAGCCAAGTTGTTGCAAGAAGAAATTAAAACTTGTGATAAAAAAGAAGTTGCTGACAAAACACTTAAAATTGCTCAGAGTTATGATGCAGCTAATAAAAATAAAGACGCAGCTACTTGGTACAAAAATTACTACGAAATTTCAAAAGAGCCATCTTATTTCTACAAATTTATTGAGCAACAAAAGGCTACCAATAATTATACTGAATGTGTTAAAGATTTAAAAGAATTTATAAAAGAAAATCCTACTGAAAAATTAAAAGCAGCTTACGAAATACAGCAATGCACTGATGCAGAACAATGGCTAACGTCAAACTCGATGTATACTATTAAAAAAATTGATAGCATAAATACTTTCAGAAATGAATATGCACCCGTATCATATGAAAAAAATAAACTGGTTTTTACATCGGATAGAATTGCAGCAACTGGTGAAGAAAAATATGGTTGGACAGGCGAAAAATTTAGCGATTTATTTTACAGCGAAATAAAAGATGGAAAATATCAACGACCTAAAAAATTTAGCTCTGTAATCAATACTGCTGTACATGAAGGAACATGCACATTTACACGAAATTATACAGCCATTATTTTTACTAGATGTGGTAGCGAAAATTCAACTGATGATTTTTGTCAGTTATACATCAGCGAACGCCAAAATGATGGTGAATGGGGTGATGCATCAAGATTATTTTTATTTGGTGCTGAAGATACATTGCAAAATATTGGTCAGCCGTTTTTAACTGAAGATGGCAAAACGCTTTATTTTAGTAGTGATCAGGCTGGTGGATTTGGTGGTAAAGATTTATATGTATGTAATAAAACAAATGGTGGTTGGGGCAAGCCTCGAAATTTAGGAGCTACTATCAACAGCAATGGCGATGATGTTTTTCCATATGTACGCAAAGATGGCACTTTGTTTTTTTCATCCAACGGGCACGGTGGTATGGGTGGTTTGGATATATTTATGTGTATGAAAAATGGCAACAAATATGGTCAGCCATTTAATTTGAAATCGCCATTAAATAGTGGTGCTGATGATTTAGGATTTTCATTTGTACAATTTGAATCAAAAAATTTACCTGATACAATTCAGGGTTGGGGTTATATTTCATCAAATAGAGTAGGAGGGAAAGGCGGTGATGATATTTACAAATTTGAATTGAAAAAAGAAAGAGTGATTACCTATTGGTTAAGCGGCGCTATTTCTGAAAATAAATTTGAAGATGAAAACGATCCTAAGAGCAAAGTTATTGATACCGTATTTGTACAAAAAGCAATAGTTCAATTGTATGAAACTAATAAACAAACAGGTATGCAGCATTTGGTAGATACAGATACATCAGATGCTACAGGCGATTATATGTTTCAAATTGAAAATAATAAAGAGTATAAAATCATAGTTTCGAAAAAAGGATATTTTAATAAATCGGATATTATTAATGCAAAAAAATTACTACCAACGGATAATGATAGCAAAGCTTTTGCTTTTAAAGATTTGCGTATTGAAAAAATATTCAAGGATAAACAAATTGAGATACCAAATATTTTTTATGATGTAGATAAATGGAACATTAGAACCGATGCTGCGGCTGTGTTAGATACTTTAGTATTGCCAATTATGATTGAAAATCCAACTTTACAATTTGAATTAGGTTCGCATACGGATGCAAGAGGAAATGATGAATATAATTTAACACTTAGTCAAAAACGTGCTGAAGCAGTGGTTGATTATTTAATTTCAAAAGGAATAAATCGTGAGCGATTAATTGCCAAAGGCTATGGCGAAACACAGATAATAAATCGTTGTGCTAATGGGGTGGATTGTAGTGATGAAGAACATCAACAAAACAGACGTACAACATTTAAAGTAGTAGAAACAAAAGCAGAAAAGCAGGATTAGTTTTGAAACCAATCTTTCCAAATTACTTCGTATCCACCTTGTTTTATCATGCGTTCAACTTGTTGTGGCGTTCGGCTATCGTCAATCACAAATTGCTCTAAAGCTTCAGAGTTTATCGCATATCCACCAGGTTCGGTTTTACTACCTGCACTCATAGTTGTAATACCAATTTTAAAAGCATTATCTCTGAATTTAATACTTTCTCTGGTGCTTAAACTTAACTCAATATTCTCATTAAAAATTCGATAAGCACAAATCAATTGAGCCAAATCTTTTTCATCCATAACTACATTGGGCTGAAAGCAACTTTCATTCGGTCTTATTCTTGGGAATGAAATAGAATACTTTGTTTGCCAATATTTTTTTTCTAAATAATTCAAGTGTAAAGCGGTGAAAAACGAATCAGTTCGCCAATCTTCCAATCCTAATAAAATACCCAAACCAATTTTATGAATACCTGCTTTGCCAATTCTATCAGGTGTTTCAAGGCGATAATCAAAATTTGATTTTTTGCCTTTAGGGTGATAGTTTTTATAATTGGCTTTGTGATAAGTTTCTTGATAAACTAAAACTGCATACACATCAGCTTGATGCAATTGCTCATATTCTTCTTGTTCTAAAGGTTGTACTTCAATTGAAATATTGGCAAAATATTGCTTTGCAATTTTAATAGCTTTAATAAAATATTCAATATTAACCGTTTGATTTGCTTCACCAGTTACAATTAAAACATGATCAAATCCTAAGGTTTTAATCGCTTCAAACTCTTGATGCATTTGCTTTTCAGAAAGCGTTAATCTCGTTACTTTATTATCAAAACTAAAACCACAGTAGGTGCAAATATTCTGACATTCATTGCTCAAATAAACAGGCGCATACATTTGTATAGTGTTGCCAAATCGTTTTTTAGTAAGCTGATTACTTAGCAATGCCATTTCATTTAAATAAGGTTTAGCAGCAGGTGAAATCAAAGCCATGAAATCTTGCAAAGTTGCATTGCCAGCATTTTGCAAAGCGGTTTCAACATCATCAGTAGTTTTGTTCTGAATTGCTGTTGATACTTCTGTCCAAGTATAACTATCAAATATTTCTTGAAAATTCATAAGTAATTTAGTAACAAAGGTAAACCGAAAAGTGTTTCCAATTTTTTTTATTCCTAGAATTTTATGCTCTCTTTTTTTATGCAACGTTGGTTGTTTTAAAATAGTCATTATATTTACAAACCTAAAAGTTACAACTATGAAGTATTTTGCTTTAACACTCTTTCTATTCCTTTTCGGGAAAAATTCTTTTGCTTCCATTAATATTGATTCATTAAAAATTAAACCCAGCACTTGTTTAAATAATGGCTCTGTAAAAATTTATGCATCAGGCACTAATTCGCCGTTTTTTTATAGATTAGTTAGTGGACCCACTACAAGACTTTTACAAAGCGCCGATACTTTTACATCACTTGCAAGTGGCAATTATTTACTAAGAATTTACGATTCTAATTTTGACAGCACTCAAACCAATTTTATTGTAGGAGGGAATTATCAATTACCTGATTTTACAATCGTTGTGCAAGATGTAAATTGTAAAGGTGATACTACAGGTAGCATATTAGCTATTGTAAATAGCAGTACAGGCAATGATCCTTTTGTTTGGACTTTGACAGATATTGTGCTTGGTAATACTATAACTAATTCTACTGGAAATTTTATCAATTTAAGAGGAGGTAATTATACGTTAATACTTACAGATTCTTGTTATAATTTTACTACGAAATATGGAATAATTGTAAAAGATGGTACATCTTATATTAAAAATGGTTATTCATCTTTCCAGTTTATAGGATGCGATACATTATATATTACTAATAGTTTTATACTTAGCAATAGTAGTTTGATTAACGGATTTTTGAGAACAAAACACGGAGTTCAGTCATCTTCTAATTATCAACAAAATTATATTGTTCCAAATTTAACTTATGGCGATACAGTTGAGTTTAAGGGGATTAACTCCTGCAATGATAGTGTGTTTAGTAGAATAATTATTGGTGGAACAAAGCTTAATATATCCTACCATACAATACTAAATTCTTGCACATACATTAATTATTTTGGTGTTGGATTTTCTGGTACTTTACCGAAAGGTCCAATTTATAGTCAATATACGATTAGAAGAAATCATAGTAGTATAACTATAAACGATTCATTATCTCAACAACATCAAGCGAATTTTGGCGACTCAATATTTGTTATAACAAATGACGGTTGTGGACGCTTGTATTATGACTCAATTTATATCCCTATGCTTGGTATACCAAGTGTTGGTGTTAGCATAAGTAGTAATACATGCTTAGATTCTACAGCTTTATGTAGCTTTACTTTTGGTAATTTCGGAACAGGAACTTCTTTTAAATTAACTTCTGGTCCTGCAGTAGCTAAAAGTTCAAAACCTAATTTTAGTTATGTTGACTCATTAGTGTATAATGTAACTTATCAAGTAACAAATAATATGAATTACTTTAATTTGGAGGGGTTTCCTTCAGGGGTGTATACATATTATGCATCTGATACATGTGGGCATGTAATTTCTAGTTCCTTTCAAGTATTTCCTTGGCAAGTTGCAGATTTAAAACCTATTAAAATGTATTATAAATTAGGATGTATAGGGCAAAATGTTATTTATTGGACCTATCCTAAGTATCCTTTTAATTTTTCCTTCCCAACACTTTCGATAAAAGATCTTAATAAAAATTTGGTAGTTGCAAATGTTAATCTTGTAGGATTTAGTTCTTTGCAAAATTGTTATAGTGGAATGTATCAATTGAAATTTGATTATAATAACTACAATTATAAAGTTACTAAATCTCAATTGTGCAATGTTGTTTATGATACATTAACTATTCCCCCCTATTATCCACCCAAAATCAGCAATTATGGTACATTTTATTGCAATGGAAATTGGTATGTTGATTTAACTCCTGATTCAAGCTATGGCGTTCCTCCTTTTAATTATGAAGTAATAAGTGGACCAACAACTTACCCGTTGCAACCTTTAAGTACATTTTTATTTACCAAGCCTGGAGTTTATTTAGCTCGAATCGTAGATGCCTGTGGGAACGGAAGTACCTATAGTTTTGCTGCTGATACTACTTTGAAATTTGCAATTTTACAAAATGGGAATTTGTGTGGAGGTGGTCGTGTAGTGTTTAAATGTCATTCATCACCTTATTTTACATATCATTGGAAATATAATAACACATTAATAAATATTGGAGATTCATTAGTTTTTAATCCATTTAACATTTCCTCCGATACAGGAAATTATAAAATAACTAAGTATGTAAACTTTAACGGCTGTCATGACTCCATTACAGTTGATTTGTTTTTAAGGAGCTATTCTACTTCTACAGTTAATTATATGATTTGTCAAGGTGATAGCTTACTATGGCGCAATAAATATTTTAGTTATTCGACTTTCGCTTCAGATACAATTTTAAATTCAAACAATTGTGACAGTATCTTATATCTAAATTTAATTGTAAAACCTAAAACATACGGTTTTTTGAATGTTAAGATTTGTCAAGGAAGTATATATCAAACGCCAAGTGGTAAATTACTTTCAAGTGGTGGTTTGTATTACGATACAATACCAAATTCAAGGGGTTGTGATAGCATTATTACCATTAATTTAAGAGTGAAGAATCCAAGCGGCTTTTTAATTAATTCCACCATCTGTGAAAACCAATTTTATACCTTACCAAATGGCAATATTGTAAATCAAAGTGGAATTTATATAGATACACTTACCAATTTTATTGGCTGTGATAGCATTGTTAAAACCTATCTCACCGTATTAAAAATGAATCGTGATACTCTACAAGCAAGTATTTGTGATAATGTATTGTATCAATTGCCAAATGGATCAACTACAAATGTTGCAGGCATTTATACTGATTCATTTATCAATTATTTAGGTTGTGATTCAATCATCATCACTCATTTAAATGTATTGCAAAATCCTTCAATCAGTTTTCCAAATTTTGTTCCTATATGCTTAGGCAATACGATTACATTAAATGCATTTGTGCCTAATGCAACCTATCAATGGAACGATTTAAGTACCAATTCAAATCATTCGTTTACCAATACAGGAAATTATTGGGTAATTATTTCAAATCCGCCATGCAAAGCTGATACAGCAAATGTTAGCCTTAATTTTATTGATTGCACTTGCAGAATGATTGCTCCTAATGCCTTTACTCCAAATGATGATGGCATTGATGATTTATTTAAACCCATGAGTACTTGCGATTTGAATATTTTCAATTATCATCTTAAAATTTATAATAGATTGGGGCAATTAGTTTTTTCAACTAATGACATAAATGATGGATGGAACGGAACTTATAAATCACTATTGCAAGAAGTAAGCACCTATTCTTTTGTAATTGAATGGACAAATCCTATGACTAATCAATCAGAAATTACAATGGGTAATTTAAATTTGATTAGATAAATCAATACGCATTTTTTCAGGCAATTCCATCCAACGCTCAGGAAATGCAAAAGCATGAAAACCAAATTGTGCATACAAGCCATGAGCATCTTTGGTGGCTAAAATCCAACGTCGTAAATCTTGTAATTCGGGATGAGAAAGTATTGTTTCCATCAACCATTTCGATAAACCTTTTCCACTGTATTCTTCTACAATAAAAACGTCTGCCAAGTAAGCAAAAGTTGAGCAATCACTAATCACCCTTGCAAAGCCAATTTGTTTTTTATGGTGATAAACACCAAAGCAAATTGAATTTTCAATTGCCTTGATTGTTTTTTCTTTACTTCGATTATTAGCCCAATAAGTGGTTTGTAAGAAGTTGTGAATCACATCAATCTGCAATAATTTTTTATCGGTGCTGATGTGAAAATCTTCATTTGAAATTTCTAATTTTTGCATGAATTAAATAATGTAAATTTTGAAAAAATATTTACTTTTGAAATATGAATTTACAACAACAAATATTGAAGTTGAGCATTCCTGAAAGAATATTAATGGTTGAAAACATTTGGGATAGCATTGCTGCCGAAAATGAAAATATTCAATTGACTATTGCTCAAAAAAAAGAGTTGGATAAACGATTA
Source organism: Bacteroidota bacterium (assembly GCA_039796635.1). Classification (GTDB taxonomy): domain Bacteria; phylum Bacteroidota; class Bacteroidia; order Chitinophagales; family CAIODY01; genus CAIODY01. The sequence goes on along the minus strand of JBDKJJ010000237.1, from coordinate 2,895 downwards.
GAAAAACTAGAAAAGGGTGAAGGCAAATTGTCTTCGTGGGAGGATGTAAAAGCTCGTGTTCAATCGAAATTATGACTTACCGACTTGTATTGACCGAAGATGCTGAAAATGATATTGTTGATGCAACATTATGGTACGAAGCTCAACACAATGGCTTAGGGAAAGAATTTTTGTTGTGCTTAGAAGCTGCTAAAAATACAATTCTTCGTTCGCCAAATGCTTTTCATTTTCGCCATAAAAAATTAAAAGGAATTTTGGTAAATCGGTTTCCATATTTAGTACTTTACAAAATTATTGAGCATACAATTTATTTAATAGCTGTTTTTCATACCAGTCGAAATCCACGAGATTGAAAAAAAGAATTTGAAAATTATTTCTTCGCAAAATTCTCATTTCTTAATTCCTAATTCTAAATTCTTAAAATTATCTTCGCCCAACTTATGAGCAATACAAATACTTCAGTAGAAAATCATTTTCAAAATATTATCAGCCATGCAAAAGAGTATGGCTTTGTGTTTCCGAGCAGTGAAATTTATGATGGCTTAGCTGCTGTTTATGATTACGGTCAGGCAGGTGTTGAGTTACGCAGAAATCTTCGTGATTATTGGTGGAAGTCAATGGTGCAAATGCATGATAATATAGTGGGCATTGATGCAGCCATTTTCATGCACCCAACTACTTGGAAAGCCAGCGGACATGTAGATAGTTTCAGCGACCCAATGGTAGATAATAAAGATTCAAAAAAGCGTTACAGAGTTGATGTTTTGTTGGAAGATAAAGCAGCAAAATTAGAAGCAGAAGGGAAAGTTGATGAAGCAAAAAATTTAATTGCTAAAATGGATGCTTTACTTACTGCTTCTGATTTTAAAGGATTGAATGAATTATTATCTGCTGAAAAAATAATTTGCCCAATTGCCGGCAATGGCAACTGGACTGATGTTCGTCAATTCAATTTAATGTTCAGCACACAAATGGGTTCGGTGGCTGATGATAGCGATACCATTTATTTACGACCAGAAACTGCTCAAGGAATTTTTGTCAACTTTTTGAACGTACAAAAAACAGGCAGAATGAAAATTCCGTTTGGTATTGCGCAAACAGGAAAAGCATTTCGTAATGAAATTGTAGCTCGTCAGTTTATTTTCCGAATGAGAGAATTTGAACAAATGGAAATGCAATTTTTTGTTCGCCCTGGCAGTGAAATGGAATGGTATCAGCATTGGAAAGAAAAGCGTATGGCTTGGCACAAAAGTTTAGGCATTCCTGAAAATAAATTGCGTTATCATGATCATACTAAATTGGCGCATTACGCTAATGCAGCGGTTGATATTGAATTTGAATTTCCATTTGGATTTAAAGAAGTGGAAGGTATTCATAGCCGAACTGATTTCGATTTGAAACAACATGAAGCATTTAGCAAAAAGAAAATGCAGTATTTTGATAATGATGTGAATCCTGAAACCAACAAACCTTACGGAAACTACATTCCTTATGTGGTAGAAACATCAGTTGGGTTAGATAGATTGTTCTTGCTAACATTGAGCAATTCATTTGAAGAACAAGTATTAACAAAAGAAGATGGTTCAACGGACAGTAGAAGTGTGTTGCATTTACATCCGATTGTTGCGCCTTACAAAGCTGCTATTTTACCATTGACTAAAAAAGATGGCTTACCTGAAGTAGCAACAGAAATTGCGAATAATTTGCGTAAGCATTATAATATTTTCTATGAAGAAAAAGATACAATTGGCAAACGTTACAGAAGAATGGATGCTTTAGGAACGCCATTCTGTATTTGTATTGACCATCAAACTTTAACGGACCAAACAGTTACTGTTCGTCATCGTGATTCAATGACACAAGACAGAATTCAAATCAGTGAAATTAAAGCCATGATTGATAAAGCTGTAGAAATATAGTAGATAGAACTAATTTTTAAAAAGCTGTATGTTGCACTGCATCATACAGCTTTTTTTATTCCTTCAAATTCTGTGATATTGAATCCAATCAAAAATTTATTTTTCCCTAAATCTACAATTGGTCGTTTGATGAGCGATGGGTTGTTAATCATTAATTGTATTGCTTTTTTAGGGATTTTAGTATCGGCTTTTTCTTTTTCAGAAAGGCTTCGGAAAATGGTGCTTTTTGAATTTACTACCTTTTCTAATGGTAAATATTTCAACCAATTTTCAATGGTTGTAGCTTCAATTCCTGCTTCTTTATAATTATGAAAACTATATTTTGTTTTTTCTGCATCTAGCCATTTAAAAGCTTTTTGCATGGTATCGCAATTTTTTATTCCGTAAATTGTTATCATGAAATTTTATGGTTGGATTTTTAAAATTACACTTTCAACATGGCTCTGAAACCTCTTGCTGAATAATAACTTTCAGCACCATTGTGATAAGTGAAAACAGTATCAAAACGTTTGTCGCAAAATAATGCTCCACCCAGTTTTCTGATTTTTTCAGGTGTTTGAATCCAACTGGAAGTTTTTAAATCGAAGTTGCCAAGTGTTTGTAGAAAACGATATTGCTCTTCATTCAAAATTTCAACGCCCATTGTCTTGGCTAAATTCATAGCACTGTCTTTCGGTTTGTTTTCTTTTCGAGCATCCAATGCTGCTTTATCGTAACACAAACTTCTTCTACCAACAGGACTTTCAGCCGAACAATCCATGAAAATAAATTCGTTCAATTTTTTATCGAACGAAACCACATCTGGCTCACCACCATTATCTTCCATCATTTGCAATGATTTCAATTTAGCAGGTTGAGCTAATAATTTTGCTTCTACATTTTTCCAATCTAAATTTGGATGACGAAGTAGATTTTTTTCAAAACGTGATTTTAAAATAAAATTAACTTCTGGATTAGTTGAATTACTTTTTTTCAT
>JBDKJJ010000236.1:0-2783 GCA_039796635.1 Bacteroidota bacterium | reverse complement strand
ATTATGTATTTCAATTCTTCATTCTATTTTCGAGTATTCGGTTCTTCGATTGTTTGTTATTAAATGACGAAGAGCCGAACAATCGATTGACGAATTTTGAATTATTTTGCATTTCAATTCTTCATTCATTTTATTCGAGTACTCGTTTCTTCGATTGTTCAACTATTTATTCAACTTACTATTCTTTACACTATAGCCAAAGTAAATAACAAAGCCTATTCCGAGCCAAACGAATAATCTTGACCAATTTTCCCAACCTAATCCAGCAATCATTGCTAAGCAAACTACTACCCCCAAAATCGGAACGATTGGAACTAACGGAGTTCGGAACGGACGTGGTATTTCCGGTGATTTTTTACGCATCACTATTACACCAATACAAACTAAAACAAAGGCGAATAAGGTTCCGATACTTGTCATATCGCCAACTACATCACCTGGAATAAATGTTGCAAAAACACCTACAAACAAGAACAATAACATATTTGATTTTGCAGGAGTTTTAAATTTCGGATGTAATTCAGAAAAAACAGATGGCAACAATCCATCTTTACTCATTGAATAAAATACTCGTGATTGCCCCATCAATAATACTAAAATTACGGATGAAAATCCTGCTAAAATTGCGATGGTAATTAAAGTACTTAGCCATTGATAATCGTGCATATAAGTTGAAATAGCATAAGCTACTGAAGCTTCATGGCCTGCACCACCTTTTCCAAAATCTTTATAATTCGCAACGCCTGTAAGCACATACGCAAACGTGATGTAAAGTAATGTGCAAACTGCTAAAGAAACTAAGATACCAATTGGCATTCCTTTTTGTGGATTTTTTGCTTCTTGTGCTGCAGTTGAAACAGCATCAAAGCCAATAAAAGCGAAGAATACAATTCCTGCACCGCTCAAAATTCCACTCCAACCAAATTCGCCAAATGTGCCTGTATTTTCAGGAATGAAATTTTGATGATTGATTGGATTGATGTATTTCCAACCTAAGGCAATAAACAATAGTACAATGGCAACTTTCACCATTACAATAATATTATTTACCATGGCTGATTCTTTTGTACCTCTCATTAAAATCAATGATAAAATCAATACAATAAACAATGCTGGAAGATTTACAAGCCCGTGTGTACCATCAGTTGCTATTTGAAATGGAGAATGGCAAAGTGCATAAGGAATTTCAAAACCAAAAACATTTTGCAATAATTTGTTTAAATATTCACTCCATGCAATGGCTACTGTTGCTGCACCTAATGCATATTCCAACACTAAATCCCAACCGATAATCCAAGCAATTAATTCACCCATAGTGGCGTAAGAATAAGTATAAGCACTACCAGCAATCGGAATCATAGAAGCAAATTCAGCATAACATAATCCTGCAAATGCACAGCCAATACCTGCTATGATGAAAGAAATAATTACTGCTGCTCCTGCATGATTACCAGCTGCTGATGCTGTTCGTACAAATAAACCTGCACCAATGATAGCACCGATTCCTAAAGCTATTAATGCCATTGAACCAAGTGAACGTTTTAAGCTATGTTCTGATTCATTTGATTCGGCTAATAAATCAGCTACATTTTTTTTACGAAATAAATTTGCCATTATGTTTTATAGATTTTTATAGTTGGTTAAAGAAACGAAATCAAATTGAAATTTTCAAGCCATCGTAAGCCAAAAAAATATTCTGAGGAAGTTCTTTGCTTACTTCATCGTGCAAGCCAAGCTGATGACTAATATGTGTGAGATAAGTTTTTTTTGCTCCAATTTTTAAAGCTAATTCTATTGCTTCATTAAAGGTAAAATGTGAAATATGCTTTTCTTTTCTTAATGCATTTAACACTAAAATTTTTGAGCCTTTTATTTTTTCAATTTCAGAATCCGAAATATAGTTTGCATCAGTGATATAAGTGAAATCATCAATTCGATAGCCATTAACAGGAAGTTTATAATGCATCACTTCAATGGGAACCACATCAATCGAATTTAAAATTTGAAATTTATGATTTAAAATTTCTATATAGTTAATTTCAGGAATACCTGGATATTTTTTTCCATTGAACACATAATCAAAATCTTGTTTAATTTTTAAAGCAGCATGATTACTTGAATAAACAGGAATTGATTTTTTGTTAAAATAATTAAATGCTCTTATATCATCTAAGCCTGCAGTGTGGTCTTTGTGTTCATGTGTAAATAAAATTGCATCCAATTGTTTTACATTTTCTCTTAGCATTTGTGTTCTGAAATCAGGACCAGTATCAATTACGATATTTTTTTGATTTACATTAATCAATACTGATGAACGTAAACGTTTATCTTTTGGATTAATTGATTGGCATATTTCACAATTGCATGCAATCATTGGTATTCCTTGTGAAGTGCCTGTACCTAAAAAAGTGATTTGCATCAATTAATTTTATTTATAAACTACTTAAATCCAATCAAAGCTTTTTGCCCAACCTAATTCAACTGCTAAAATTGCAAACACAATTATGGCAATCAAAACTCCTATCATTATTTTGAAACCAGTTTTATATACTTTTAATTGGTGAGCCGTTTTCATGTGTTCACCAATGTTATTGAATATATTTTCAATTCGCATAAATGCACTTTCACTTTTCACCACATAGTCATAAGCACCATGCTTCATGCATTCAACAGCTACTGAAATTTTATCTTGCCCTGAAAGCATTATTACTTGTGATGTTGGCGAAATTTCTTTCATCTTTTTTAAAATTTCAACACCATTTTCAGCTGATTTATTTATGCTC
>JBDKJJ010000235.1:0-7731 GCA_039796635.1 Bacteroidota bacterium | reverse complement strand
TTAAAAATGATATAAGCAACACAATTACTACTGAAGCCGCTATCAATGCAGGTTTTATCAATTTCCATTTAAAAACAAAATAAACGGGTAAACAAATTAATATAGCTAACCAAGCAGTTCGGGTATATGAAATAAAAATAGCAAACAGAAAAATTAGCTTTGTTATGTTCAGTAAAATCTTTTTCAAATCGCCTGCTTTATACCATGATGAAGCCACAAACAAGAATGGAAAAAAAATACTTAATCCGCAGGCATAATCAACATGATTTTTATAAAACGGTACTGACATCATATTGCTATTATCAAACTGAAAACCATGCTGCCAGTGATTATACAGTGTGTATATCACCACAAATAATATAGGATAAAACAATAGCCAAAAAGCAGTTTTAAAGTGATTTTCATTTTTCATTACTAATGAAGTAATCAATAAAAAAGTAGTGATATACCAACTTTTAGCCAATACATATTTTAATGAAACCAATGGCACTGTGCTAAAAATTGCCACTATTATATACCATATAAATTGAACAAATAAAATTTGAACTATAGGATGTTTTAAAAATTTATAATGCTCAGTATCTCTTTTAAAAATCAAATAAAAAAAATAACACAGCATTAATATAGCCATTAAAGGCTCAGTTGGTAAATCAGTTGAAAGGCTACCTATGAAAATAGGAATGCATAAAGGCAATGATGCCAACATCAAATAATATAATGTTCCGAAATTGAAAATTGTAATTATAAATCCTGCTGCAACTATAGGCATTAAACACAAAATATAAAGCTCAGTATAAAAGCCTAATAACACACAACTCATGGTTGCAAAAGCAGTTGTATAAAGCCATTGCAAAGGGTGATTTGAAATATTATATTGAAGTTTTTGTTTCAATTAATTTTCTAACTGGGGCTTGATAATTTTCCATTTTTCAATTATTAATAATGAAATTGATGTAACCAATAATGTGATGAGTATGGTTGCAATGATAATTAATGAACGTAAAGGTTTATCCTTTTTTTCAGAGGCGTAAGCTTTTTCAATTGTATTTACTGTAGTAAAATCGTTGTTGGCCGCTGATTCAAATTGCTCGTATAGTTTATTTAAAATTCCTAAATCTTTAATAGCATTTTGCTTTTTCATATCCAATGTATTTATTGCATCACTGCTTGCATTGTGCAATCGCAAATAAGTTAAAGTATCCGTCAAATGATTTACTTCAATTTGTTTTTCTTCCTTATTTCGTTTCATTAATGAAATACTTTTTTCATTATTGCTAATAAAAAATTGTTTGTTGATGTTATCAGCAGTTGCTACAATATCATTTGAAATTTCAGCAGCCATCTTAGCATCTGTATCCCAAACGGTAACTTCAATAGCGCCTAATTCATTTCTGACCATGCTGCTATTTTCTTTAAACTCTTCACGTACTTTTGTTGCATAGTATTTAGTTGATGAATCAATTTTATAATGTGATCCTAAATGATATTTATTAATGATGTATCCATTTATAGCTCCTGATTTACAAATTTGTAAAACTCTATCTACATCGCTTTCAGTACCAAAATATTCTAATGGCAAATTTCCGGCTTGCTCTCTGAATAGATTTTGCCTATCATTCATAGCTGGATTAGCGGCATAAAAAATAGCAGTTGATTTATAATAATTAGGCATTAATAATGAAACAACAATGGAAATTGCTAATGTTAAAACCATAATAATAGTTATGGTTTTTCGCCATTTCCATAACATTTTAAATACATCAAACAGATTCAGATTTTGATTATTCATTTAGTAAAATAAAATTGAAAAATTGTTTTGCAAGATAACAAAACGAAAACAGATGAAAATAATTATTGCTCTATTTTAAATACCGAGCCACCATCACCCACCATCCACACATTTTTTTTATCGTAGGAATATAATTTTCTTACAGTTAAATCGCTGAAATAATCGGCTTTTTTCCAACTGCTTCCGCCATCGGTTGAGTTCAATAATAATCCATTAGCGCCACAAATATACCCAGTAGAAACATCTGTAAATACAATATCATTGAACTGCCAAGTAGCATTTAAAATATTATTTCCGTTGCGATGCATACGCCAAGTTTTACCACCATTTGATGTTTCCAAAATTGTTCCTTCTCTTCCAATTGCAAAACCATTCACATCATCAAAAAAATACAACCCACAAAAATTATCTCCTTTTGCATCTAATATTTCCCAGCTTCTACCGGCATTTTTTGTTTTATAAATTGCTCCGTAACCAGCAATATATCCAATGTTTGCGCTTGTAAATGTTATAGCGTTTAGTTGCCTTTTCAAATTATCTGAATGCCATATTCCATTATTACTTCTTTGAACAAAACCGCTGCTTCCTATGGCTATTAAAACTGAATCACTTGGTGCAATGATTCTTTCTAAATCACTCCATTCAGGTGTTTGATGATTAGTCCAACTATTTCCAAAATTATTCGATTGAAAAATTTTACCTGTTACACCTGTAGCATATATAGTTTTATTCTGCATAGCAATCCCTGATATAATCCACTTACTGATTGTATCTTTTAAATGCCATGTAGCTCCGCCATCAAATGAAGTAATCATTTGCCCATTTGTATATCTAACTCCACCAACAATTAATAAGGTATCTTTATTCAGAAACAAAATATCTTGAAAATTTTGCCTAGATATTGTATCAACAAGAATTTGAGTAATATTTAAAGTTATTTTTTTTTGACAAGAAGTAATAATTGTCAAAAAAAATAAAGCTATTAAAAAATATTTTGAAAAGCTCTGAAGCATTCACAAAAGTAAATAAAAAAGCCCTGTTCAATGAACAAGGCTTTGATAATTATTTAGTTAAAAGTTCTTTCAATTTATCACGTAAAATAAATTCATCGCCTTCAACATATCCTGAATGGGTATATACAATTTTACCATTTTGGTCATACACAATTGTATAGGGAACGCTTTGAAAATTTAAAGCTCGTTTTAAATCTTGATTAGGATCAATTAATGTTGTAAAATCCCATCGTTGACCATTTACATACGATTTTACTTTTGCCACATTTCTTGAATCATCAATTGATACAGCTACTAAATCAAAGTCTAAATTTTTCTTCCATTCAGGCATTAATTCTGAAATATTATTGATTTCTTTTTTACAAGGTACACACCATGTAGCCCAAAAACTTACTACAGTAATTCTACCTTTTTTTATTACATCCGTAAAATTTACATTTTCACCTTTTACATTTTTCAATGTTACGCTGGGTATATCTTGCGCTTTAACAACTAATACTGAACAGAATAAACTTAGTAGTACAATTATTTTTTTCATGTTTAAATAAAATTATTTTTTCAATTTAAATTCAAATACAATACCAAACGTACGTTAAAATACAGAATTTGCAAAAAAAGTTTTATTCTTAGTATCTTCGCCGCCCTTAAAAAGGAGACTTGTCCGAGTGGTTTAAGGAGCACGCCTGGAAAGTGTGTATACGGGAAACTGTATCAAGAGTTCGAATCTCTTAGTCTCCGCTTTTATTCATTATTTTTATACATTTCAATAAGTTGGGCATTTTTTTCTTTGCTCCTAATTTCAGCTAAAATACTATTCAGCACTGCTATTCTGTCTTTTTGAGTATCATCATTATATTTTGTTTTGAAATGTTTGATAGCCTCATAAGCTGCTAATCTTAGCATGTATTCTTTATCATTCATTGCAATTTGTTGTAATTGTAATGTTCCTTTTTCAATAACTGGCTCTGGCATTCTATACAAATAATTTGAATATTGACTAATAAAAGGATAAAGCTGGTTTCCCTTTTTCGTTTTAAAAATCTGTGTAAAAAAAGCTTGATGTTCAGGTGTGCCTTTATCGCCATAAACTTTAGCAATTGCATTTTGAATTATTGCATTTGGTTCTTCTTCAAGGTTTTTGCAAGCAACATACATACTGCCCGAGCCTGTATGCGACAATGCTTTTAATGCTTCAGCACATACTGTGTATGAACTATCCATTGTTGCATTCATAAAAATAGTAGTATATGAAGATGGCATTTTTGATGCGCCTAATTTTTTCACTGCTATTGAACGTACTATGGCATTATCATCTTCTGTTATTAAATTAATTAACGAAGGAGCAGCTTTGTATGTTCCTATTGAATCATCCACATAAATATTTTCAGTAGCATATTTTCTTATGGATGAATTAGATGATTTCATTGCATTCAAAAATAATTCACGTACTGAAAAATTGTTTTGCTGCAATGGAACAGCGTATTCTAAAGCTTCAATTTTATCTTTAAAAAGGGGGGCATTATAAAATTGAAATAAAAATTCGGGTAATGTTTTGTTGTCATTTTTTTCACACAATAAAGTTTTATCGGCATCGAAGTTTACTAAATCAGGTTTTTCATCACAATACATTTTAAACTCCTGTTTTCTTTTATCCATCCAAAATTTATACGTTCTGATTGCACCTTTGCTATACAAATCAACTTTAATAGGAAATCTGAAAACACTCAACGATGGCTCATCTTGAGTTTGTTCAACACTTATTATTTGTTGTTTTAATTGATTATTGTAATTGTATTTAATGTTAAGTTTTGGATGCCCTGCACTAAAATACCATTGATTAAAAAACCAACTCAAATCCATTCCACTTACATCTTCAAATACTAATCGTAATTGCGCAACTTCAACATTTGAATATTGATACTTAACTAAATATTGATGCAATGATTCAAAAAATGCTGAATCACCAACAAGCTTTCGAAGCATGTGTAATACTCTAGCACCTTTTTGATAAGTATGCCTATCAAATAAATCATCAGCTTCATTATAAGTGTACCTTACAATTGGTTCGGTTTTTCTTCTTGATTCGGTTAAATAAGATTGTAGTGATTCTTCACTATGTGCATCAGCTTCATTTCTTCCATACGCATAATCATCCCAAATATATTCTCCATAAGTTGCAAAGCCTTCATTCAAACTAACATTACTCCATGATTCACAAGTAACCAAATCACCAAACCATTGATGAAATAATTCATGAGCAATTACATCTTCATTGTTTTTATCTAATAATTCTCTGCTATTTCGTTGCAAAAATTCACCATGCAATGTAGCTGAAGTATTTTCCATAGCACCTGATACATAATCGTGCACTACAATTTGTGAATATTTATTCCAAGGGTAATCATACTTTAATGCTTTACTAAAACACTCCATCATTTGTGGTGTTTTGCCAAATATTTCATCAGCATATTCTTGATAATTAGGATCAACAAAGTATTTTACATCAATGCTATCTCTCCAATGTTCATCTGATACAGCAAAATTTCCAACTGCCATCATAAATAAATAAGGTGAATGAGGTTTGTTCATTACCCATACATCAGTTTCAGTTGAGTCAGCATTAACTTCAGTAAATTTCTTTTCACCATTTGAAAGAGAAATCATATTCAAGTCATGCTTAATCCTAATTTCAGATGTTGTTTTTTGATTAGGTTGATCAATGGTTGGAAACCAACATGATGATGCTTGAACTTCACCTTGTGTCCATACTTGTTTTGGTTTTGAAATATCTTTTTCGTCAGCATTAATAAAGTAAAGACCTTTGTCATCTGCAATTGATTTTCCTCTTTTTGGTTTTCGTTCATTTGGCTTAGCTACATAATCAATGTAAATTTTATATCGCTGATTAGCTGAAAACAATTGAGGCAATTTGATTTTTATTTGTGATGAATCATAAATATAAAACACATCTATGGTATCATTTTGGGGATTAATAAATGCAACTCTATTTAAATTAAATCCTTTAGCATCAAGTGTTAAAGAATCTGTAGAATAAAAATGTGGCTTCAGTTCTAAAGTAGCAATACCGTTTAATCGGCATTTCTTCCAATCAAATGATACACTTAGTTTTGTATCAATAAGTTCATTTATTTTTTGAGCTGAGGCACGGAACAAAAATTGTTTTGCTGCACTAATTTTAATAGTATCCATTGATACATATCTTATCTGCTTGGTGGTATCTAAGTCCTTTGCAAACAAATTAATTACAAACAGAAACAAAAATGAAAGAAGCAAAAAATATTTTCTCATCTACTTTAAAAAATTAGATTGTAAAGTTGCTATAATTTTTTAAAATTGAAGTAGTAAAAGCTGTTACATTTGTATCAATGAAAATAAAAGAAGCTATATACACCGGAAGCTATGTTGATTGGCAAAAAATGAATGAAGAAAAATTACCTGAATTGGCTTTTGCAGGCAGAAGCAATGTAGGAAAATCATCATTAATAAATTTTTTATGCAATCAAAAAAAGTTAGCTCACACTTCATCTCAACCAGGTAAAACGCAAACTTTTAATTTTTATAAAATAAATAAAAATTGGAATTTAGTTGATTTGCCAGGTTATGGCTTTGCAAAAGTTTCGCAAAAAATGAGAGATGAATGGACACAACGAATGATGAAATATTTTCAGAATCGGGAGCAACTAAATGCTGTTTGTCAATTAATAGATTCGAGAATTCCGCCACAAAAAATTGATATTGAATTTGCTGAAGCATTGCATAATCTTGAAATTCCGTTTGTAAATGTTTTCACAAAGTCAGATAAAAAATTAGGCAACAAGCCCCAATCAAATATTGCAAACTTTCAAAAAGAACTGAAATCAAAAATAAAAAAAGTTCCTTTTCATTTTGTAACATCCGTATCTGACAGAACTGGCGATGAATTATTTTTAAATTGGGTTTCATCTCAATTAGGAGTGAAATAAAAAAAGCCTCATCTAGTTAGATAAGGCTTTACTAGTGTACAATTATTTTTCTACTCTATTGGCTTTTTTCCTTCAAAAATTAATTCATAAGCTGCATATAAAATACAATAAGATAAAGGAACGGTAAACAATAATCCGATTAGTAAGCATAGTACTCCTCCGATGTTAAGTAATAAAATAGTCAGCATTAATATTACAAATGTGAAGTATTGTTTTATTACTATTCTAGCACTTACTCTTATTGCATCAATTGCTGATAAACCATAAATGTGAATTAATGGATAAGCTAAAATCAACAATACATAAGCCAACATGGCTACTGCAAAACATATTGCAGCAATGCCCATTACAGGTGCTAATATTGACATTAATTCCCTAACCCCTTCTGCTGATTTATAGTCAGCCTTTAATAAAAATGCTAAAGAAGAAATCAAACTAATAATTACTGGAATAAAAATTAATATTAAAAGTATAGCCGAAAATAAAACGTACAATGCATTGTCGCCCATTTTTTTAAATCCTTTAGTATAGTCATTTGCAGTTGCACTTCCATTAATTGAAATTGCATAGGCAACAATAAAAAATCCTGCTGAAAAGGCTGGGCTCAAAATGAATGATGTAGCCATACTTCCTGCAAAAGGAATTAATCCTGCCAACATAATAATAGCATAACCCAAAATTAAATAAAGCAAAAATCCGCCTATATTTTTTTTCCAAATATCTGAGCCACGGCTCCAAACATCGCCAATGCTAAGGCTATAGCCATTTTCAAGAACATCATCAATGCTTCTTCGGTTATTTGATGATTGCGGTTGATCTAAAATACTTTCCATAAATAAAAATTTGGTTTAAGTTGTTTAATAATATTTCAATTTAAAAGTACTAAAAAAAATTGCTTTTAAAAAACGAGAATTTTCTAAATAAAAAAACCCTTCCAATCATTTTT
>JBDKJJ010000234.1:0-4363 GCA_039796635.1 Bacteroidota bacterium | reverse complement strand
TCTCTTTTTTAATATTTTCAATTTTCTGGGTGATATTTTCATTATTACCTTCGGGATAAAAATATTTATTAATTATTAAAAGTGCTTGAAATAAATTTTCAGGTTTATTTAATGCCCATATTTTTAGTTCGCTTTTTATTTCGTCAAACTGAATGGTATGGATAACATCTTCAACTCTTTGTTGAACTAGTTCATCTAAATTATGTTCCCATTCCGATTCAAGATGCGGAATCACAATTTTCCCATACTCACATAATTTGGTAAATACATTATTATAAATCTCTTCATCAGGGTCATCTAATAAAGCAATTAATGATTTATACTCAATCGTATCGGGCTTCATGTTTTATTTAATAACTGTTATGTTTCCTGATATTGGGAATATTGTACCATTTGAACATAAAATTTGCATTTGATACATATATACATCATTACCCACTTTTACTCCTGCTCTTGTGCCATCCCAACCATAACTTGGATCATTGATTGGAAAATGTTCCATATTGAATAATTCATCACCCCATCTATTGTATATTCTTAAATAAACAACTTCTTTGATGCCCATTCCTTGTATATAAAATCTTGAATTTCTATTGCTTGATGGTTGATTAGGTTCAAATGCATTTGGAATATAAATTGAATTTTCTTTATCACACAATACAATAATTTTCACATCATCTGAATCTTTACACCCATATTCATCAACCATGGTAACTTGGTAAACTGTATTCACATCAGGCGCTACAATTACATTGTGTTCAGCATTTGTTCCAATTATTCCTTCAAGTGGTTGCCAATCAAAATGCGCCAATTCAGTTGAAACCTTTGTAGTTATTTGCACTTTATGACCACCAAAAATTGTTTGATCATTATTATTTTCAATATTGATAGATGGTGGGTTAAAAACATATACATTCAAATCAATTACTGCTGAATCGCATGTGCCATGAATAATTACTCTAAATGAATCAGACTTCACAGCTGAAAAAGTAAGTAATGAATTTGTTGAAACCAATTGATAGTTACTTAATTTATACCATCTGTAATTCAAGCCGCCTTTGGCATATAAATTAACAATTGCACCTTTACATACAGAAGTATCATTACCAGCATTTGGCACCAATAATCCTTTAATTGAAATAGTAACATTTGCGGTATCTGAGCAACCATATTGATTAGTTTGCTGCAACGAATAATTTGTGGTATTAAATGGTGATACAGTTGGGTTTGCAACGGTATTGTTAGGTGTAAATACACCTCCACCAATTGGATTATACCAATTGTATATCATTCCTAACATAGGTGAACAGCCAATTTGAATTGTAGTACCTGGACATATTGAATCGCTTTGCCCTGCACAAGCTACTGGAATAGGATATACATTGAATGTATCAGATATTTCACTTGCACAACCAAATGTGGTAGTTACTTTATATTTAGCCACATAGGTTGAAACAAAAACATTGCTTGTGTTTGTGTAAATTTTTGGTAAATTACTTGGTGCAGTAGCTGAAAAATAATTTGTGTTATCCCCAAAAACTAAATCATAATTTGCAATTGGAGCCAATGATGTGGTAGTGTCAGTAAATGAAGTAGTTAAAGGATTACAACTTGATTGAGGTCCTAACAATACACCAACATTTGGCTTTGCTGACAAACATATTTGTTGATTAGTAGTATCAGAACAGCCAAATTGATTGGTAATTTTTAATTGAGATGAATAACATGTATCAGCTATTCCCAATGGCAAATTAAATAAATGCAAAGGATTTGGAAAATTACCAGGACCTGTGTTTGCTGAACCATCGTTCCATAACCAAGTAAAATTAATTCCTGTATTTGGTGATGATGTGCTTGTGAAATTAATACTTCCTGTATTGCCGCATATTGAGTCCTTGCTTACATTTAAACTTGCAGATGGTATTGGATATACTACCACTGTATCATTAATTTCGCTTACACAACCAAACACAGTAGTAATGGTGTAAGTAATAAAATATGATCGTGTGAAATTGGTAGTACTGTTAGTAAATGTATGATTCAAGTTAATTGGTGCTGTAGCTGATGAAAACAACGATGTTGCATCGCCAAAATCAATAGTATAATTTGATACTAAAGCTTGTGAGCTACTTGTGTCATTAAATACAATTGTTAATGGATTACAAGAATTATGTGCGCTTAAATCAAGTCCGGCAAATGGCTGACTAGAAATACAAACTTGATGAAGAATGCTATCAATACAACCTGATGAATTTCTTATAATTAATTTTACATTATAACAGGTATCAACTACTGATATAGGTCGGGTAAATGTATGTGTAACTGAAGATTGATTTCCTTGTGGAATTTTAGGTGTTCCATCTCCAAAACTCCATTCCCAAGTTATACCCGTATTTGGTATTGAATTACTTGTAAAAGTTATAGCACCTGAATTACCACATATTAAATTATTACTGAGATTAAATCCTGCTACTAATGAAGGTAAAACCAACACATCTTTGATGGCGCTTGTATCCATACAACCATGAATTGAACTATCAACTAGCGTAACATGGTATGTTCCTGGTGAATTCACAAAACAATAAGGTGGATTTACTGCTGTTGAAAATGGTGCTGAATTAGGGAAATTAATATACCATTTATAGCCTCCTAATGTATCAGGATTTAATGATTGATTTGTAAAATTAACACATTGATTTATACAAATTGTATCAGGAAAAACACTGAAAAGTGCTGTTGGATAAGGATGAATTCTGATAAAAGGTTTAAGAATAGTATCAGCACAGCCATAAGTTGATTTAATGATTAATCGCATGCTATATGTACCAGGAACATTAATGGTAACTACTGGAGTTACTTGTGAATAGGTTGCAAAAACGCTTCCTGAAGCATCATACACTGTCCAACGATATTGAGTATTATCTAATGGATATAAAGTTGCGAATGAAGAATCAACCATCGTAACCGTTGCTGAACCACAGAAATCTCTTTTAAATGGTGTCCATGAAAAATTAGCGGTTGGGCCATCAATATGCACTGTATCTTGAACTGGATAACTACAACCTATTCCATCATCAATAAATGCCTGAACCAATTGGTGACCAGCAAAAGTATATTTATGACAGAAGTTATAAATTCCACTTGAACTAAATGGTAAAATTTGAAATGACCCATCTGAAAACTTAATAATAGGGCTTACAGCCGAATTTGTAACCAACTGACAACAAACTGTATCACCAACACATGCATAAACATTGCTACAACTCAAAACACCTATTGGGCCAGCTACATGTAAGTTTTTACAGATAGAGTCAGAACAGCCCGTACTGCTTATTGCGTTCCAACAAATTTTATAATCGGCAGGATATCCAATTGGCAGAGCAACCATATTTGGTATTCCACCTTGATTTTTATAATACGTAAATGTTTGATAGAAATTAATTGACGGAGAGCTCATTGAAACGATTAACTTATCATAAGCCCCAACTGTTGTATTAATCAATGTATCAAAAGTTCCTGGGCATGACATTGAATCTCTACCACTAAATGAAGCGGCAGGATTTAATACATGAATACGGATACAGGTATCTTTTCCGCAAGTACCATAATTATTATTTAGTCTTAAATTAAGATAATAGTTTCCGGCACTTGTAAACGCATAACTAAAGTTTTGATTGGTTGATTGGCAAGGTATGCTTGATGAGCAAGCAGTTGTGTTAACTGCCCAACATCTTGAAGAAACTAATCCACTTGAACAATCAGCAAAATTTATAGTTGTACCTTGGCAAATAATTGTATCATATAAACCACATATTTCTGGCTGAATACCACTGATTGCCGGTGGTGATAAGTAATTATAAATACTACATCCAATATCATCCCAAACTTTATAGTACATATTATTAGTAGGAGCAACTTTATAACAGTGGGTATAAGTTGTCCAATTACCATAAAATGTATGACTAGTTCCATCGCCAAATGAAAAATAAGTTGAGTCAGGGGTTCCACCACAAAACTGCAAGTTATTAGTTAATGTAATACAAACATTACATGAAGGTTTTGGATAGCTAATATCTATTCGTCCTTTAATTGCATGCATTCGTACTGTAGTTTGTGTTGAATCAACACAAGTTTTTGATGCATTTGCAATTTTTAACTTTACATTAAAAACACCACAACTATCATATAGGTGTGATGGTGACCTTAAAGTAGATTTTTTTCCATCACCAAATGACCAATTAATAAAAGGAGGTGCAGGGGAAGAAGGACTTGAATTAACTGAAGTAAAATTAAATGTATAAGGCACACATTGATTTAAATTAGTAATGCCAGGCAACACATCAATTATAGCTTTTACTGGATA
>JBDKJJ010000233.1:0-3466 GCA_039796635.1 Bacteroidota bacterium | reverse complement strand
ACCGGTTCAATTGGTTCAAACCAAGTTTTATAAGCTTGAAGGCTTATATTATCTTTTATTATTTTCAAACAGTTATTCCAAACTGCTTCGTATGTTATAGTATTGATATTTTCTTTTTGTAGTTGTTTGCTCATGGGTTAAATCGCTCTTCGGTTCTTTCAAAAATTAATTCTGTGTTAATTTTAATCGGATGGTAAATGTATATGAATCAATCTGCATATTCACAATCTTTCTGTTAAAAATATTTTCAAATGCCTCTTGTATTTTACTTAATAATTACAGTATTGGATTTTACGTTATTCTTGACCTTTCGTTTTGAGAAATAGAAATCAATTTTCCCTAAATTCAAACCAGCCCAACCTACTTGGTTAATTAAAACATCGCTACCATCTAAATTTTTTTGTACATCAGGCACATCTAAAAATGTATGCGTATGACCACCAATTATTAAATCAATATACTTTGTATTTTTGGCTAATATTATATCACTTGTTTTTGAATCAGCATATTTATATCCTAAATGTGATAAGCAAATTATCAAATCACATTTTTCATTTTTCTTTAAATGCATTGCTGTTTCGTTCGCAACAGCAATGGGTTCACGATAAATTGTATTGCCATATAATGCGTCAGGAATTAGTCCGTTCATTTCAATACCAATTCCAAAAACTCCAATTTTTACACCTTTTTTATTAAAAATTTTATAGGGTTGAAAAGCATTTTTTAAAATCGTATTTCCAAAATCATAGTTAGCAATTAGGAATGGGAAATTTGCTTTTGGTAATTGATTATACAATCCTTCTAACCCTGCATCAAAATCATGATTACCCAATGTACAAGCATCATAACCCATATAGCTCATTAGTTTGTACTCTAATTCTCCATGAAAAAAATTAAAATAAGGTGTGCCTTGAAATATATCACCTGCATCTAGCAGCAATACATTTTTTTCTGCTAATCTTAATTCTTTGATTAATGTGGCTCTACGAGCTGCACCACCAGCGCCTTGCCATTTGCTGCCATCCATTGGGAAGGGTTCAATTCTACTATGCCAATCATTGGTATGAAGTATGGTAATTTTTACTTCTTCATTTTCATTACCATCTTTTGCAAAAACACTTAAAGGAGAATTTTGCAATAATAAAATTGAAGATGCTGCAACTGAATGTTGAATAAATTTACGTCGTGATAGCATAAGATAAATAGTAGCACCAAAGTAGAAAAAAAATATGACTAGAAAATAACTTCATGTGTTATTTTTTAGAAAGTATAGCAATCCATTTTTTTATTAAATTTATCATGCTTGTTAAAATCAGCATTTTTAAGATGTGCTACAATTCCAATTTCATGAGTGCCAGGGGAAGTTCCTCTTAAATAATTTATGGTGATATCATAGCTATAACAAATTCTGATACTTGATTCATTGTTGAATTTAATATCCGTTCCAAAATCAACTACCACAGCATCAATATCTTTACTTAATCCTGGCAAAAATTTATTTCGGAAAAACACACCTCCAAATAATGGACTTTTCATAAAATTTGCTCCAATTAAAAACTGACGAAATGGTGATTGAATCTCCAATAAAGCTGATGGGATAAAATATCCTAAGTTTTTAATATCGCTATTTTTAAAAGGTTTTATCCAATTAGCATTTGCTGAAAATTTAATTGGCAATCTTCCTTTCAAATTTAATAAAGATTGGTCAGGTTGCGTAACATGATGAATTGCAAAACCAATAGTGGTAGTTGACCTTAACTTAAATTTACGCTTTGAATTAAATCTGGTTAATGCCCCAAAACTAAAATCAACAAAAGTTTTTGAGGTTTGCGGTAAACCAACAGCTGATGCCGAAGTTGATTTTAGCAATCCATATTTATCATCAATTTGATCACTAAAAACTAATTTAGAATAATTAATACTTTGCGTAATTACATCTGTTTTAAACCCAGCTTGAATCACAAAATCTTTAGGAATTACCACTATTCTATAAGCATACATTCCACCAATTGTAGATGTATTTAATAAACCTTCGCCTTCAACATCATTTGTAGCAATAATACCCAATCCACCGCCATAATTCAATGCTTCAATATCAGCAGTAGCACAAAATGTATTGAACTTCCCAGGAATTTTTGACCATAGATTTCGATAAACAGCACTGATTCGTAAACCTCCATTTATGCCTACTTGAGCAGGATTATTATGAACAGGTTGATTATAAAATTGAGTAAAGTCAGCATCTTGAGTAAATGCTGAATGAATGAAAAACAAAATGCAAAATATTAAAACAACATATTTCACTTTACTAATTTTAGGTAATGCAAAATACCTAATTTATTTCAATTCAAAAGTTTTTAAATTGCTTTGCTAAATGTATTTCCTGTTGATTGTTTTCGAAGTAATCGAGCATCAATTGCCGCAGCGATAATTCTTACAAACAATTTTCCGTTTTCCTTCACAACAATTGAATTTCCATTCAGTTCAATAAAATTATCTTCTGTAAGTTTTTGTAATTTAATTTTCATTTCATCTGCCAATTCATTTCCTAATAAATCAGGTTGTAAATTAGTTTTATCATTACACATTAATTCTAAAATATTCTTTCGCAACACTTCATCTTCGGCAGTTAATTTATGCCCTGCAACAATTGGAAAAATTCCTTGCGCTATTTTTTCTTCATAAGCTTCTACTTCTTTTTCATTCTGAATAAATCCATCCCAACTATCGCTAATACTTGAAGCTCCTAAACCAATTATCAATTTGGTTTGTGTAGTGGTATAACCCATAAAATTGCGATGCAATTTTTCCTCCTTAGCAGCTGCAAACATTTTATCATTAGGCAATGCAAAGTGGTCCATACCAATTGCATCAAAACCTGCTGCTAACAATTGCTTTCTTCCTACATGATACATTTCCCATTTTTCATTGGCTTTAGGCACATCATCATCTGAATATCGGCGTTGTACTTTGCTCTTCCAAGGCACATGAGCATAACTATAAAATGCAATTCGATTGGGCATTAACTGCTTGATATTAGCAATTGTATGCTCAACACTTTCCACCGTTTGTTTTGGTAAACCATACACCAAGTCAATATTTACGCTAGCATAATTCAAAGCTCTAGCCCACTCTACCACTTCTTTTGTTTTTTCAAACGATTGAATTCTATTAATTACAAATTGCACTTGTGGGTCAAAATCTTGTACGCCCAAACTAATTCTGTTAAAACCCACATCAGCCAAAGCTTTCAAGTGTTCGTAAGTAGTATAATTAGGATGAACTTCAACACTAAATTCATGGTCAGCACTTACTTCGGCATTTTTTGTAATGCCTTGAATTAACTCGGTTAAATGCTCAGGAGAAAAGAAAGTTGGGGTGCCTCCGCCTAAATGAATTTCTTTTATAATTGGCTTAGAAGGTAACAAATCAAAATACATTTTCCACTCTTTTAAAACAGTTGCAA
>JBDKJJ010000232.1:0-15144 GCA_039796635.1 Bacteroidota bacterium | reverse complement strand
TGAAATCAAGTTTTGATAAACTTTCAGAAATATTAAGCGAAAATGAAATTGAATTATTGCCAGTTTCATTTCAACATATTCAGCAATTAGTCAATTTGCCTTTTCATCATCGTGACCCATTTGATAGAATTATAATAGCACAATCAAAAGTTGAAAAATTAGTTTTGATTTCAAAAGATGAGGCCTTTGCTGATTATGATATTAAAACGATTTGGAAATAAATTTTCTTAGCCTTTAATACTGACAAATAACGGTTCTTCAATTTGTTATTTGAACTAAAATTATGAAGTACATATTAATTTTAATAGTACAGATTTTTGTTTATTCCTGTTCTTCTGATTCTGTTACAGAATCAGAAAACCTAAGAATAAAAGATACTATACTTTTAGTTGTTAATGTTCCTTCTCAAATTTCGCTTTCTGATTTAAATCAAAAATTATAAAAAATCCTTTCTAAGGTTTTTTTATTTTTGCAAAAATTAATTTCATGTCAACTCAAATTGGAATAGCCGCCGACCATGCAGGCTTTGAACTCAAAGAAAAGTTAAAGCCTTTTTTAACCGCTAAAGGATTTGATGTAAAAGATTTTGGAACACATAGCTTGTCATCAATGGATTATCCTGATGTTGTGCATCCATTGTGCAACGCCATTGAAAACAAAGAGTTTGAAAAAGGAATTTTAATTTGCGGCAGCGCTCAGGGCGTTTCAATGACGGCTAACAAACATCAACAAATAAGAGCAGCAATTTGCTGGAATGATGAAATTGCAAAACTTACACGTCAGCATAACAATGCTAATATAATCTGTTTACCTGCTCGATTTATTGAAGTAGCCATGGCAGAAAAATGTGTAGATGCTTTTTTTTCAACTGAATTTGAAGGAGGTCGTCATCAAAATAGAATTGATAAAATTTTGGTTTGTTGATGCAAAAAGCTAAGGGTTTAGTTATGGTGTTAATTTGTTTTTTTTCTTTTTTAAAAACAAATGCAACGGTAAAAGATTCCGTTAAGAATCATTCTTTTCCATATCTTCAATCAGCTCTAAAAGGTGATACATCAAACGCTTCAAATTTAGTAAATGGATTTTTCCAACTTCCAGATAGCCTTAATCCTCAAAGTGTTTACCATTATTTTTCGTATGATTCATTACATTTAACTAAAGTTGAGATAACTCATAATATTTTTTCAAAAACAAAAAACATTGTTACTGAAATTCCGCAGCTTCGCCCCACATCGCCTGAAAAGTGGCTATTTTATTTTATATTGTTTTTGGCAGGAATTGTGGTTTTTGTAAAATCAGCATTTACCAGATATTTTAATGAATTGTGGCGTTCATTTTTTAACATGAACAATGCAATGCTGATGATGAGGCAGCAAGATATTGCGTTCTCGGTGCCAGGGCTGTTGTTGTCGGTTAACTTTTATGTAGTAATTGCCATCTATATTTTTTTAAAAATTCATCAATTAAAAATTCATATACCAATTAATGACATTGGATTAATTGGTGTTTTGGTTTTGTTTATAATGGCGTTTATTATGTTTCGATTTTTTATTTATCGAGCATCAATGATGATGTTTAATAAAAAAACAGAGCTTGAGTCAATAAGTTTTATTGATTTGATGCAGCTTGAATTTTCGGGAATAATAATGGTTCCAATGGTTTTAGTATTGGCTTTTGGCAGCTCAACAATTACCGATTACTTATGGATTGCGTCATATATTTTAACAGCAACAATACTTGGATATAGATTAATATTGGGCTGGAGAATAGGAGGTAGATTAATCTTTCAGAATTGGTTTCATTTTATATTGTATATTTGCAGCGTAGAAATTGCACCAATATTAATAATACTTAAATCGGTGCAATATGCAATAGTATTGAATTAATCAATTTGGTATATTGATATTAAAACTAAAAACAACTATTTACTATAGTGCCAACAACTACAAAAAAAAAATCAGCAACTAAGAAAAAATCAGTTTCTTTGCCTCTTACAACAACAAAAATTGCTACTAAAAAGAAAATTACAAAATCTATAATTGACGTAAAACCTGTAGCACCAATTGTTAAAGGCGAAAAAGTAAAATCAATTTTAGTTACTCAGCCAAAGCCAGCCGAAGGGGAAAAGTCGCCATATACTGAAATTTCAAAAAAGTATAAAGTAAACATTACCTTTCAGCCATTTTTTGAAATTCATGGCATCACAGCAAAAGAGTTTAGAAGGTATAGAATTCACCTCCATGAATTTACCTCTATTGTATTTACAAGCAGAAACGGAATTGATAATTTTTTTAGATTATTAACCGAACTAAAAACACAAATAAGCAGTGAAACAAAATATTTTTGCACCTCTGAATCAATAGCATTGTATTTGCAGCGATATATTCAATATCGAAAGCGTAAAGTGTTTTATGGCGATGGTACAACAAAAGATTTGTTAACCATAATGAACAAACACATTGAAGGTGAAAAATACTTGTTGCCATGTGGTGAAACATCGAACCCTGAAATTGTAAGTAATTTCAAAAAACATAAATTTGATTATACCGAATCAATATTTTTTAGAACTGTACCAAGCAATATTAAAGATTTGAAAGTTGATGAATTTGATTTAATGGTATTTTTTAGCCCATCAGCAATTGAAGCATTAATGAAAAATTTTCCAAAATTTAAACAAGGCGGAACCAGAATTGGTGCTTTTGGTTCAACTACTTTTCAGGCCGTTAAAGCTGCAAAACTAAAGCTGCACATCGAAGCGCCTAAACCCGGCATTCCTAGCATGGCTGCTGCTGTTGAAGAATATTTAAAAAACACAGTGAAGTAATAGCTTTAATAAAAAACAAAAAATGCCGCTAAATTTTAGCGGCATTTTTTGTTTATGAAATAGCAGGAATAAAAAAATATTATCCAGCATCTGCTACAACTTCTTTCACCTCCGGAACCATACGCTTCATCAAATTTTCAATTCCTGATTTTAAAGTTATCATGCTGCTTGGGCAACCGCTACAGCTTCCTTGTAACATTACGGTTAATCTACCATCTTCTTCTTCAAACTCTTTATATTGAATTGCGCCACCATCCATTTCAACAGCAGGCTTAACATAATTTTCTAGAACTTCTTTAATTTTTGTAATTACCTCTTCACCTTTTAGTGGCTCAGATGATTTATTTTCGTGAGCATCTAAAATTATTGGCCTATCATCTTGAACATATTTTTTTATGAAAGCTTTTAGTGATGGCATTATATCTTCCCAAATTGTTTCAGGATGCTTTGTAATGGTTACAAAATTATTCATGATAAACACACCCTTAACAAACGGAAAGCCAAACAAATCCATTGCCAATGGTGCATTTGCAGCTGAAGCCACATTTTGAAAATCAGCTGATTTGTTTTCGTAAAGCATTTTATTAACCACAAACTTTAATGTTTCGGGGTTTGGCGTAGCTTCAGTATAGATATCTATTATTAATGATTGAACCTGTTCCATTTTTAAAATTTATTTAGTGCAAAATTAATCATTATAACAATGTATGCTAGAATATGTTGTTAAAAAAAGCGGAACTATTTTTCATATAATATTTTAGCAACTGTTGTTTCCGAACCTTCTTCGTTGGTACAAAAAACTAAATAAACACCAGTTGCTGTTTTTTCACCCGATAAATTTTTTCCGTCCCAAACAGCCTGACCACCTAAGGCTTTGGTTGAGTAAATAAGCTGACCATTAATATCTGTAATTTTTACAAAAGCATTATCAACCAACCCCCTGATTGCAATTGTTCCTGAAAAATTATGAGGTACAGGGTTGGGATAAACTAAAACCTTTTCATTTTTTTCACCACCGCCTGTGGCTGAACTTTTAAAAGAACAAATTCCGTTTTCGGTAGCAAAAAAAACTTCGCCCGTAGTGTTGTTAATTCCTATGGCATTTACTCTATCTGAAAGCAAAGGGCTGTTCTCTTCACTAAAATGATAAATTTCTTTTGTGCCATCGGCGGACATTAACCAAACGCCATGAGTTGATGCTATCCATTTTCGGTTGGCGCCATCAACTTTAATATCTGAAATTACTTCACTTGAAAAAAGATAAGCAGCAATACTATCATTTGGGTTTGAAACGATTATTTGTTCGGCATCGCCCCCTTTTATTATTTCAGATGGGTTTGAAAAAACAGCTACCCCCACATCGGTACCAACCCATATTTGCCCATCTTTATCTTCGGCCATAGTGAATACATTATTGCTGGGCAAATTGCCATATCCGCTGCCTTTTACTAAGCTTCTGTATTTATCATCCGCTGTATTATCAATGTCATCCCCACGGCTAAAAACAAACAAACCACCACCACCGGTAGTTCCACCAACCTCATGGGTTGTCATCCAAAGTTGATTGTTTTTATCAATAATAAGTTTTCCGAAATTATTTGTGTTGGCCTGCATTTTAAAGCTTTTCCATTCGCCGGTTGCTTTTTTTACTGAAATGGCGTTGGTGGCACCGTAATTATTCATCCAAAGATTATTTTCAGAATCAAACTGAACATCTGAAACCCTTATTGAATTTGGATCGCCATCAACATTGCTTAGGGTTGAATTGTTTTTTTTGAATACTTTAATTGCACCATCGTCTTTGTTGTATTCAACCAACCCCCACCCAAACGAGCCAAAATATATCTTGTTTTCAGATGGCGAAATGGCCACACTAACTAAATCATAAACGGTATCTAACGCTTGCTTTGAATATCTATCAATTGTATTCCACTCTTCATTTATAAAGGAATAAAATCCCGTTGCACTAAAACTATAATGATAACCATCCAGCAATGAACCCCCGGCTACCCATAATTCATTGTTTTTTTCTGAAAAGTATTGGGCGCTATTATAATGAATGCTATTAGGGGTTAAATGCTCGGTTGATTTATTTGAATTACGAAATAACCCAACGTACAAATCGGTAAACCAATAAGAGTTATCAGATAAATCATTAATTGCATCGGTGTTGTTCTGGCTATAATTTTGAATTGAAAAAGTATGTAGGCGCTTAAAAGACGCTGTATAAACATTAATAATACAACTATCGTTGTTGCTGTTTTGGGTTGAAAACAATAGATGATTATTGCTTTCTTTTAACCAAAGTATTTTTTTGTTGGGTTGATTAAAAACCAAATGAAAAAGCCCTTTATTGAATGTAAAAATTGAATCACCAGAGCGAATAAACAAGCTATCGCCAATTGAAGCAATTTCATTAATTTGAAAAGGAGCCGAAATGCTGTTCCAAACTGCATAATTTGAAAGTAAGTTAGATGAAAGCGCCGCATATTTTATTTCAGATGAAGTAAGTGCCCAAATTTTATTGTGTGTTAGCACAATATTTTTTATTGACGTATTGGTTCCGTTTGGTCCGATAAGATAAGTATCTTCTATTTCAAGTTTTTGCACGTTAACCTTAACAATCCCAAAACCACATGATAAATAAGCGTTAACTCCATCAATTGTAATCTTGTTTATTGATTTATTCCCCGGAATGCTTTTGTTTTTTATATCAGAAATGTTGGTTATGTGTGATATACCAATAATGTCAATATTGCTATTGTTGTAAGCCACAATTAACGATTGGGTATTTTTGTTCCAAGCAATACAGCTAATCCCAACATCATTTAATCCATTAGCTTTGCTAAATTGCTGATAACTGTGGTCGGTTTTATCCACCGAAAACAAACCTAAGCCTGATACACAGAAAATTTTATCGTTAGCATCAACAACTTGTTTAATATCACTTAAATTAACATGGCTTCGCCACGAACCAATTTCTATCCCTTGGCTAAATGAAAATGATGCCGATTGAAAAAACAAAAAGAATAAAAATACCTTTTTCATGCTTATAAAATCTTGAAACAAATAACGAGAATATTTTATCAATAGTATCAAAAAAAATCCCTCAAACAATAAGTATTGTTTGAGGGATTTTAGCAATCAATTGATTATAAAATTATTTCTTTTTAGGTGCTGCTTTTTTTGCAGTAGCTTTCTTGGTAGTTTTTTTTGCAGTAGCCTTTGTAGCTGTTGCTTCATTTTTTAAAGCATTAACTTTTTTAGCTAATTTCGATTTTAAGTTAGCTGCTTTGTTTTTATGAATAATATTGCTTTTTGCTAATTTATCAATCATTGCAATTGTAGCTGGTAATTCTTTTGAAGCTTCATCAAAATTAGCAATTGCTGCTACTTTACGAATTGAATTACGAGTTGTTTTACCCTTATAACGATTTCTTTCACGACGAACTTTTACTTTTCTAACGTCTTTTTCGGTAGCTTTATGATTAGCCATTTTTTAAACAGATTAAATTGTTTTTTGAAAATTTAGTGGGCGAAGATAATGTATATTTTAATATTAAATGCTATTTATTAAGAATTTATTGAAGTATTTTTTCAATAGTTAGGGGCAAGTATTGATATTCAAGTTGATGAATTTTATCACAAAGGCTTTCAACGGTTTCATTTTTTTCAAGGCTTATTTTTGATTGGAAGATTATTTTGCCTTCATCATAATGTTCGTTTACAAAGTGTATGGTTATTCCGCTTTCGGCCTCATGGTTTTCAATAACAGCTTTATGAACTGCATTGCCAAACATACCTTTGCCGCCATATTTAGGCAAAAGTGATGGATGAATATTTATTATTTTATTTTGAAAAGATTGTGTTAGTGAAGATGGTATTTGCCATAAAAAACCTGCCAATACTATTAAATCAATGGGTACGTTTTTCCAATCAAAAGCTAAATTTTCAATAGTCTGTTTGGTAACAATTAATGTTGGAATGCTATAATGTTTGGCTACATCTAAAACCCCAGCGTATGGCTTATTGCATACGATTAGGCTTACTTTTATTGTTTTGCTTTTTTCAAAATATTTAATAATATTTTCGGCATTACTTCCATTTCCGCTAGCAAAAATCACAATTTTTTTCACGTTAAAAATATTTAAAACTTTTGAGCAATATAAGGATAACGCTCTTCGTAAAGCGTTTTCACCTTTTCTAAAATTGTGTTTCTAAGTCCATCATAATTTTGTTTTTGTAAAGCACTTACAAAAACGCAATTGCCATTTAATCTAGTTTGCCAAGTTTGCTCTAACTCATTTAATATTTCTTGCTGAATTTTTATTGGCGTTAGGTCATCAAAATATTTTTGCTGATATAAATCCATTTTATTAAAAACCACTAAGGTTGGCTTTTCTGAAACCTTTAACTCAAGCAGAGTTTCGTTCACGGTTTTCATTTGGTCTTCAAAAGTTGGATGCGAAATATCAACCACATGAATTAAAATATCGCTTTCTTTTACTTCATCTAAGGTTGATTTAAAGCTTTCAACCAATGTGTGTGGCAGCTTTCTTATAAACCCTACGGTATCACTTAGTAAAAACGGAATTCGCTCAATTACTACTTTTCTTACGGTGGTATCTAAAGTTGCAAATAATTTATCTTCAGCAAAAACTTCACTTTTGCTGAGCAAATTCATGGTAGTGCTTTTACCCACATTTGTATATCCTACCAATGCAACCCGAATTACTTCGCCGCGGCTTTTTCGTTGTGTTACAAATTGTTTGTCAATTTGTGAAAGCTCATCTTTTAGTTGTGAAATTTTGAACTTCACCAATCGCCTATCGGTTTCAATTTCTTTTTCACCAGGCCCTCTCATACCAATACCACCTTTTTGTCTTTCAAGGTGGCTCCATAGCCCTTTTAATCTTGGTAATAAATATTGTAATTGCGCTAATTCAACTTGAGTTTTTGCATGAGCAGTTCTGGCTCGTGATGCAAAAATATCTAAAATCAATCCTGTTCTATCAACCACTTTGCATTTTACAACAGCTTCAATATTGGTTTGTTGCCTGCCGCTTAATTCATCATCAAATACAATTAATCCAATATCATTAGCTTCAGCATAAAGCCTAATTTGTTCAAGCTTTCCGCTGCCAATAAATGTGTTGCTATCTAATTTTGCCATGCGCTGTGTGAATCTTTTCACACAAACAGCACCGGCTGTATCTGCCAAAAAAGCAAGTTCGTCAAGGTATTCGTTGGTTTGCTCTTCTGTTTGGTTTTCGTGTATTACGGCAACCAAAATGCATTTTTCAATACCTAAATTTTTTTGGAAAGTTTGTAAGTGATTTATCATGAATGCTGCAAATATAGTTTGCCTTTTGAATTGATTTTCAGATTCATTAAAAATCAATTTTTACGAATTGGGTATAGCCCCGAAATTGGCTTGGAATAATTATTTCATATAATGATACCTGACAAGCTTTTTCAGGCATTAGCATAAGGTTTTTTTGACGTGAACTATTGATGCCGCCTCTGCTTATTGCTCCATCTGAAGTTATTGTTTGTAAAAATAAATTTGATTGTTCGTTAATGGATTCGTTAAAAAGTAGTTGAACCGTACTTTTTCCCTTTAGTAATCCGTATGAACTGTATGGAGAATCTTCGCTTTCAGAACTTTGTTTTTTGCGGATTAATTTATGCCATTGTGAATTTGCTGACGCATCAAAACTTTGAACAAAAACATCATCTTTGTGTGTGTAAGTATATGTTCGAACGGATGGAAATGATGGCGAATAATAATTAGGAACTTCAATAGTCTGTTGTGTGGCGTAAATATTTTCAGTGATGGCAACAAAGCCACCATCAAATTTCACTACCAAATCTTTTATTTCAAAGTTGTTATAATCTGACTCGGGGCTGTACATCATATCTTTAATCGTTTCATCTGAATAAGGGTCAAATTTTTGTAACTCGGCAGAGTCTTTTTTTAAATTCCACTTTGAAACTAAAAATCCAGGAGTATTATTGTTGCCTTTTTGTTTGGCTATTCCAACTAGCAAAAGCGTTTTATTTATGTTGTCAACTTTTACAATAGTACTATTGAGCCTAATTTTGCTACTGCTCAAAAATCTGTTTTCTGATAAAAGCCCATCAACAGAAAGTTTATAAAATCGAACATTTGTAAAAATTGTTTTATAAACAAGGTCTGAATGTTCTTGCTCGGCAACCAAAAAATAAAAATTGCCATCGTTGTCCATCAGCTCTTCGGTTAGGTTATCTTTTGCTTCAGGCAAAGCGCTATGGCTTCGCTTAATTATTTTAAATCTATCAGTTATCAAAATTGATTGAACTTCAGTAGTTTCTTTTGATTCTTTAGTTACATAATAAACCATATATTTTGTTTTATCTTCAGAGTGTTTCACATACCAATCATCAGCATCTCCAATAATATCTTTACTTACTGAATCAATTATTTTTATTCTGCCATCGGGTTCAAGTTTTGGCGAAAACTTTTGTGCAGCAATGATAACAGCATCCCCTTTTTTGTAACTAAAGAAAACATAAATTTTATTGTTGTGAACTGAAATATGCTGAATGTTACTGTTTTTATTATTAAGCTGGGCTTCCTTAAACCATTTTAAATTCATGGCGTTATCATAACACTGAATTACATTTTCATTTTTGTTAAATTTATAAATAATTATTCCCTCAGTGGTTTTTCCTAGCACTGCAAAGTCATAATTTTTTGAAACATTTTTTTCGGGGAGTGAATAATTAATGTTTTGTGCACTGCCCAGCTCAGCATAAACCATTGCTGAAAAAAGAATCAAAAAAGTTTTTATAAAAGATGAATAGTTCATTTAATAATAATAGAAGAACGAAGTAAAATTAAATTTATTTAACTACTTAAATCATAATGTAAAAGTATTTTTTTTAGCATTAATTTTATAGAATGAAAAAAATAGGAATATTTACAAGCGGAGGCGATGCCCCAGGAATGAATGCCGCCATAAGGGCTGTGGTTCGAACTGCTATTCATTATAAGGTTGAGGTAGCAGGTATTTTACATGGATATGAGGGAATGATTGATAACGAATTTATTGAACTTACTGCCAACAGCGTTGGCAACATTATTCAGCAAGGCGGAACAATACTGAAAACATCAAGAAGCGAAAGATTCAGAACAAAAGCAGGAAGAAAGCAAGCGTATGAAAATTTGATAAAAAACCAGATTGATGCTTTGGTGGCAATTGGTGGCGATGGAACATTTACTGGAGCTAATGTTTTTAAAGAAGAATATAACGTACCATGTGTAGGCATTCCAGGAACTATTGATAAAGATTTAAGCGGCACCGATTTTACAATTGGATATGATACTGCCGTGAACACAGCCATGTATTCTATTGATAAAATTAGAGATACCGCCGATGCTCACGATAGAATTTTTTTTGTTGAAGTGATGGGCAGAGATGCTGGCTATATTGCTCTAAACTCAGGCATTGCAACCGGAGCTGAAGCAATTTTGATTCCTGAAACACCAACCTATATGGATGAACTGTTTAACCATTTATGCGATGATTTTAGAAGAAAAAAAATGTGTCACATTATTATTGTTGCTGAAGGCGATGATGCAGGAAACGCTTTGCACATAGCAAACAAAACAAAAGAAAAGTTTATGGATGCAGATATAAGAGTAACCGTATTGGGACACATTCAACGAGGCGGTTCGCCTACTTATTTTGATAGAGTGCTTGGTAGTAGATTAGGATATGCAGCAGTTGAAGCATTACGCAATAAACATTACCAAGTGATGATGGGATTAGTAAATGATAAAATTGCACACACACCTTTTGAAAAGGTTATTAAACAACACACACCAATTGATAAACAAGTGCTAAAAATGGTGAAAATTTTGGCTTCTTAAATATGCATTCAATCAAAAAGCCAACAAAACGTAAGTAATTAAAGCAGATATTTTTATTTTTGAATTTCAAAATCAACAACACACTCAAAATAAGTAATGAAAAAAATAGCAGCGATAATTTTTTTTAGCGCCTTTGTATCAACCCAAGTAATTAAAGCCGGTGATATCGAAAGCGCTAAAACTGTTTCAGTTAATATAAAATTTGAAGGTGAAATTCGTCCTAAATCAGTTGATTTAAATCTATTGCCACAAATTTCAAATGTTAATATTTCAGAAAACGAAAGCAGCGACAACGAAGCATTAGAAAAATTAAAAGAAGAAAAGCTTCAAAAAAAATTAAAATATTTAGCTGAAAATAATCTGTATTCAAAGCAAGCAGCAAAAGCAAAAAACAATGAACCTATATTGCTTAATGGATTTAATACGGTTACTAACAGCGGATGTCCTTCAGATAATAGCCTTGCCATAAATCAAAACAATCAAATTATAGTAGTGGTAAACACAACCATTAAATTTTATGATAATAATGGCGCATCATTAAAAGGCGCACAAACTATCGAAAGTTTTTTTGGAACAGCAATTCCTTCAGGCGCAAACCTTTGCGACCCAAAAGTAATTTATGATAATGGAGCAGATAGATTTATTGTATATGCACAAACTTGCGACCAAGCTAATCTTGTACCTTCAAAATTGGCGGTTGCTTTTTCTCAAACCAATGACCCTACCGGTGCTTGGTGGAAATATACTTTCAATGGCTCACCATCTACAATTAATAGTGGAAACTGTTGGGTTGATTATCCTAAAATGGCTGTTTCAGCAAGCGATTTGTTTGTTACGAGCAATGTTTTTAGCGGCTCAGGCGGATATTTGCAATCGGTAATTTATCAAGTTGATAAAAGTATTGGATATGCTGGTGGCACCTATGCAGCGGCAGATTCTAAAATGTGGTATAATATAACTGGCAATCCGTTTACCATTGTGCCAATGGGAAATGGGTTGGCAGGGTCGTATGGCAACACCATGTATTTGGTTGCTAACTCAAAACCCAAAACCTTAAAGCTTTATACTATAAGTGATGCTGTTAAGAACAACCCAACGTTAACCTTAACTAATATTACAATTCCTAATTATTCAGAGGCTGCCGACGCAGTTCAAAAAGGCTCAACAGTATTGCTTAATAATGGCGATGCAAGAGGAATGGATGGATATTATCAAAACGGAACGATACATTTTGTTTTTCATTGTGATGACGGAAATGGGTTTGCTTGTATAAATTATTCAAGAATAACTAACAATGGCAGTACTTGGGCGGCACAAAATCAATTAATAAAAGTACCAAACACTGATTGTTGTTATCCTGCAATTGCATCAGCTGGTTATCACGATAATGACCAAGCAAGTATTATTGGTTACAACTATTGCAGCGTTAATGATTATCCAAGCACAGCAGCAATTTATGTTGATAAAAACTTTATTGCATCAAGCCCTACTCCCATTAAATCAGGATTAAGTGTAATCAATGCTTATGCTCAAACATCAGGAGGGGGTACTACAACTAATAGATGGGGCGATTACTCAGGAGCATCAAGAGATTTGGCATCTAACCCACCAACTGTATATTTATATACAACATACAGCGGCACAAGTAATGATTATGCGAACTATGTAAGCGCTATTCAAAACACAGCACAACCCGACGGCGTTGAAAAAGTAAATCCAGTTGAAAATAAACTTTCAGCATTTCCTAATCCTGTTTATGATATATGTACCATCAATTTTGTAGCTGAAAAAAATGAAATGATTAAAGTAGAACTATTTGATGTACAAGGAAAATTGTTAAAAGAAATTTTTAATTCATATTGCCATAAAGGAGAAAATCAATTCACATTTAATAAAGGTGCATTAAGCGCTGGCACATATTTTATTCATTTATCAAATCAAACAACCTTAATTAAAAATGAAAAAATTATTGTGGCAGAAAAATAAAATTGCGATTGCAATTATTTGCTTGTTGATTCCTATTTTTATGAATTGTACATGCAAGCATTGTTGCAAAAACGATTCAACAAAAACTACATCAGGAAAAATATATAATGAGCCTGGTGTGCAAAATCAACATGAATTAGATTCGATAAAAGCAATTAAACTAAAGCAAAAGTTAAAAACATTAGAGAACAATAAATAGTACGAAAAGCCAAACTAATCAACAGTTTGGCTTTTTTAATTTTTACCAATGTGTTATTTCTTTAGATGTGTTCTTTTAACTTTGCAACTCAAATTTTTTGAAATGAAATTCGACCGTAAAAATTTATCGAACGAGCAGTTAATTGATTTATACAAAAACATTTTGCTGCCACGGCAAATTGAAGAAAAAATGTTGGTGTTGTTGCGTCAAGGAAAAGTGAGCAAATGGTTTAGCGGAATTGGTCAAGAAGCCATTTCTGTAGGCGTTGCCAGCGCATTGCAACAAGATGAATGGGTGATGCCATTGCACCGAAATTTAGGAATTTTCACTACACGAAAAATGCCGTTGGATAAATTGTTTATGCAATTGCAAGGTAAAAAAAATGGCTTCAGCAAAGGACGTGAAAGAAGTTTTCATTTCGGAAGTGCCGAACATCATATCTGTGGAATGATTTCACATCTCGGTCCACAACTTTCGTTGGCTGATGGCGCAGCTTTAGCATACAAATTGCGCAAAGAGAACAAAGTGAGTGTAGCTTTCACCGGTGATGGTGGCACAAGTCAAGGTGATTTTCATGAAGCCTTGAATACCGCAGCAGTATGGGGTTTGCCCGTAATTTTTGTAATTGAAAATAATGGTTACGGTTTGTCAACGCCAACCAATGAACAATTTGTTTGTGAAAAATTATCGGATAGAGCCATCGGTTATGGCATGAAAGGCATCACGATTGAAGGCAATAATTTATTGGAAGTTTATCATCAAATCAGCGAAGCAAAAAAATATTGCATCGAAAATCAAAAACCGATTTTAGTAGAGTGTATGACATTCAGAATGAGAGGGCATGAAGAAGCAAGCGGTGTGAAATACGTGCCAACAGAGCTTTTTGAGCAATGGGGAAAATTAGACCCAGTGATGAATTTTGAAAAATATTTGTTGGATGAAAAAATCATCACTCAAAATTTTGTAGATGATTTAAAGGCTGAAAACAAACATGAAATAGAAATTAATTTGGAAAAATGTTTCAACTCACCTGAACCGATTGCTAATACGAATGAAGAATTAGCAGACATTTTTGCAAAACATGAACCTGCATTTACAATCGTAAATCGTAATTCCGAAATCGTAAATCAAAAAGAAATGCGATTGGTAGATGCAATTTCCGAAGGCTTGAAACAGAGCATGCAGAAGCATTCCAACCTAATCATCATGGGACAAGATGTGGCGGAATACGGTGGTGTTTTCAAAATCACCGAAGGTTTTGTAAATGAATTTGGAAAAGAAAGAGTGAGGAACACAACACTTTGCGAAAGCGCTATCATTGGTATTTCATTAGGCTTGAGTTTGGAAAAATATAAAGCTGTGATGGAAATGCAATTTGCTGATTTCGTTACCGAAGGTTTCAATCAAATCGTGAATAATTTAGCGAAGATTCATTATCGCTGGGGACAAAATGCTGATGTGGTGGTACGTATGCCAACGGGTGCAGGCGTTGGAGCTGGCCCGTTTCATAGTCAAAGCAATGAAGCTTGGTTCACTAAAGTTCCTGGCTTAAAAGTGGTTTATCCGTCCACTCCGGCAGATGCAAAAGGTTTGTTGATTGCTGCTATTAACGACCCTAACCCGGTTATGTTTTTTGAACATAAAGCTTTGTATAGAAGTGTGAGTGGTAATGTGCCAACCGATTATTATGAAATTGAAATTGGTAAAGCCAATGTGGTGCAAGAAGGAAAGGATGTTTCAATCATCACTTATGGTGTCGGTGTGCATTGGGCTTTGGATTTGAGAAATGAGATGAGAGATGTGAGTATTGAGATTTTGGATTTGAGAAGTTTGGCCCCTTTGGATTATGAGGCAATTGAAAAAACGGTAAAAAAAACAGGAAAAGTTTTGGTGCTGCATGAAGACACTTTGATTGGTGGAATTGGCGGTGAAATTTCTGCTTGGATAAATGAACATTGCTTTGAAAACCTTGATGCACCGGTGATGCGTTGTGCTTCGTTAGATACGCCTGTTCCGTTTGCTATTCCGTTAGAAAATAATTTCTTAGCCAAAGCCAGACTGAAAGAGAGTTTGGAGAAGTTGTTGGGTTATTAAGAAGGTGAGTAAAAGCTATTTCACAAAGAACCACAAAGGCTACACAAAGGTTCACGAAGAAAATGCTTAGTGCAACTTTGTGGTTTCTTCCTGTAACTTAGTGAAACAAAAAATAAACAATGCAAC
>JBDKJJ010000231.1:0-2660 GCA_039796635.1 Bacteroidota bacterium | reverse complement strand
TACACACAAATTACAACTATTATAATACAATTTTATTCAATTCTATACATACAATTCAACTTCATATCCACACAATTTCAATTATTTACAAACAAATTACTATTATTATCAATACAATTTTATCCAACTCTATACATACAATTCAACCTCATATCCATACAATATCAATTATTTACACCCACATTACAATTATTATCATTACAATTTTTAACTTCATATCCTTATAATTTCAATTATTTACACACCTATACATACAATTCAACTTCATATCCATATAATTTCAATCATTTACACACAAATTACAATTAATATCAATACAATTTCATTCTTTTCGGCGCGTAGGGGTGGCGTTCTCGCTTCATCCTAAGATGAGCTCTTCTCTCAATTTCGAGGAAGATTTAAATAAAACGTCCAAAAAGTTATTTAAAAACCAATCAAACAAATGTTCAATATCTATTGGTACATTTTATGTATTATCTCTTTCATCTATCATTAAAAAGAGAGCAATCTGTCAGGATTTTATGAATTATCATCTTGATATTTTATGCCTTCAGGAAACCAAGATTTGCTCTTTCCAAGAAGTATTTAAGGGAAATATCCATTTTTTATTCTTAGAAAGCAATAATCCCTATTATGGTTTAGGTTTCGCAATAAACAAATCCAGATTTAGGACCATTTCAACCCGAAGCGTTTCAGATAGAATCGGATATGTAAGAATTTTTTATTGCTTTACAGATTCATATTAAAATATTATTGACGGTTAAGCTCCACATATGGGTTACTCAATGGTACAATGTACGAAATTTTATGAACATCTTAATAAAACTTTAAAAGATCTTCAAGATCATATCACTATTATCGGTGGAGATTTCAATGCAAAAATTGGTGTACCATTTGCTGGGTATTTATCATTGGCGCCAAATTGGGACAAATCCCCGCCTTATTCTGGAAAATATAGTCGTGGAATTAGAAATCGAAATGATAATTTATTAGCATCATTCCTTGAATCCAACAATTTATACCTATCAAACACACATTTCCCACAGAAAGCCAAACACATTTCGACTTGGATGAAAAATTGTTCTAATCATAGGATATTTAACCAAATTGATTATATTATTGTTGATCAACAATTCAAGTCATGTCTTACATCTGCTAGATCATTTAGTGGTATGAAAACTGCCTCTGATCATAGATTAGTCAAATGCGTTTTGGATTTATCAAAAATGTTGAAGGGCACAGATTCTAAATCTTCAGGCCGTTACAATTTTTCGAAGGGACATTCTTGTAGTCGGATTGATATTGGGAAATTGAACGACATTGTTATTAAAAATGAATTTCAAAATGAAGTATTAGATCTAATGGAATCTAGAACAAAAAATAATTGGAGTTCTATTGTAGATTGTATTAATCAAGTTTCAATGAAATGTTTAGGTTACATCCAACCTAATGTTCGAAAAGATTTTGATCCGAGACTTCAATTATTGGTAACTAAACGGAAAAATATACAACATTTGATTAATACGCTCCAACCAATGGATGATTTATTACTCAATAAACTTCGTCACAAACTCAAAAATATCCAAAATGAAATCAAAAATTTATCTCTCAAAATTTATCAAGAGGAAAAAATTGATCAAATTAATTTTAGGTTTGCTAATAATTTGCATCGTGCCGGATTTGCTCTTATTAAAACATTAAAAAAAAAGAATCGAAATACAGGAATTCATCTTAAAAATGAAAAAGATGAATACATTATTGATTCCAATCAGAAGCTTCTTCAAATGGAAAAACATTTCCACAATATCTTGTTTGATCCTAATGACCATGTGAAGGAATTTCCAACCAATATATACCTAAATTTACAAAATCCTGTTACTGATTATGAGGTGAAAAAAGCTATCAACAAACTAAATAATGGCCGTAGTCCTGGAGATAGCGAATTACATGCAGACAGTTTAAGGCTTTGCAATGTATTTTAGCTGAAGATATTGCTGAATTGATCAACTACAATGCTTTTGATAATTATGAATTAGGTAAAGGGATAATGGTTACCATTCCTAAACCTGGTAAACCCAGGAATGTTCAAAATTTAAGACCAATTGTACTGTTAAACAATATCCGGAAAATTTTGTCACTAGTTTGTATTAAACCGAATAAACCCAAAAGTTGAAGAATTTCTAAGCTCATCTCAATGTGCATTCAGGAAACATCGTGGAACAAGTGATGCAATCTGGGCACACAAATTTATTTTTATTCTTGGTATTGATTTATCGCAAGCTTTTGATTCGATTTGTAGAACCAAACTATTGGAGAATTTAACATTTTTAGATTCTGATGACATCATACTTATCCAACTCTTATTGAGTAACACCAAATGCAAGATAAGATTGAACAACTTTTATAGTTCATGGTTTATATGCAACAAAGGTACACCTCAAGGAGACGGTGTTTCACCAACTTTATTTACTATATATTTGGAATTTGCTCTAAGAGATCTGTATCATCAAATTTTTATAAAATACATATCAATTTGAAAGATATAGTTTATGCAGATTACACAGATTTTATTACCTCTGATGAATTTATTGTCAATATTATATTAAATGAAGCTCCATCAATATTGGAAAAATGGCATCTAAAAACGAATATTTCAAAAA
>JBDKJJ010000230.1:0-11957 GCA_039796635.1 Bacteroidota bacterium | reverse complement strand
TTTCAGAATTCATTATCAAAAATCGAAAAGAGCCATTATGATTTTAAGTAAAAAATATTCAACAATTTGTTATTCAGATTTTATTAAAATAAATACTATTTTTTATTAAAAATTACTTTATTTAAGTTTTTTATTTTTATCTTCGCCCACTATATTTTTCTCCAACAACAATTTATGGCAATAAAAAGAGATATCAAACCAAGAAGTAATTTTAGTAAAATTACTATTACGCTTGCTTCGCCCGATTCTATTTTAGAAAAATCGCATGGTGAAGTATTAAAGCCCGAAACAATTAACTATCGTACTTACAAGCCGGAACGTGATGGTTTGTTTTGCGAAAGAATTTTTGGACCGGTAAAAGATTATGAATGTTTTTGCGGTAAGTACAAACGTATTCGTTACAAAGGAATCGTGTGTGACCGTTGCGGTGTTGAGGTTACTGAAAAGAAAGTTCGTCGTGAACGTATGGGGCATATCAAATTAGTTGTTCCTGTAGTTCATATTTGGTACTTTAAATCTTTACCAAATAAAATTGGTTATTTATTAGGTACATCATCTAAAAAATTAGAAACAATTGTTTATTACGAACGATTTGTAGTAATCAATGCTGGTGTTAAAGCTAAAGATGGTGTTCAGAAAATGGATTTATTTACTGAAGAAGAATACCTTGACATTCTTGAAAAATTACCAAAAGAAAATCAATTTTTAGATGATAGTCACCCTGATAAATTTATTGCTAAAATGGGTGGCGAAGCATTGGTTCAATTATTAAGCAATATCAATTTAGATGATTTAAGTGCTGAATTACGTCATCAAGCAGCAAATGAAACTTCACAACAACGTAAAGCTGAAGCTTTGAAACGTTTAACTGTTGTTGAAGCATTCCGTGATGCAAACTTACGTTATGAAAATAATCCATCATGGATGTGTGTTCAATATTTACCAGTAGTTCCACCTGAATTACGTCCGTTGGTGCCATTAGATGGCGGTCGTTTTGCATCATCTGATTTGAATGATTTATATCGCCGTGTTATTATTCGCAATAACCGTTTGAAAAGATTAATAGAAATTAAAGCTCCAGATGTAATCTTACGTAATGAAAAACGTATGTTGCAAGAAGCAATTGATTCATTATTTGATAATAGCCGTAAATCTAATGCTGTTAAAGCGGAAGGTGGTCGTGCTTTAAAATCATTATCAGATGTATTGAAAGGTAAACAAGGTCGTTTCCGTCAAAACTTATTAGGTAAACGTGTTGACTACTCTGGTCGTTCGGTTATCGTAGTAGGACCTGAATTGAAATTACACGAATGTGGGTTACCAAAAGATATGGCTGCTGAATTATTTAAGCCATTTATTATTCGTAAATTATTGGAAAGAGGTGTTGTTAAGACTGTGAAATCTGCTAAGAAATTAGTGGATAGAAAAGAAGCTGTGGTTTGGGATATCCTAGAAAATATTTTGAAAGGACATCCAGTAATGTTGAATCGTGCGCCAACACTTCACAGATTGTCAATCCAAGCATTCCAACCAAGATTAGTTGAAGGAAAAGCAATCAGATTACATCCATTAGTTTGTACAGCATTCAACGCCGATTTTGATGGTGACCAAATGGCTGTTCACGTTCCGTTAAGCAATGCTGCAATATTAGAAGCTCAATTATTAATGTTGGGCTCACATAATATCTTAAATCCTCAAAATGGTTCGCCTATCACACTTCCTTCTCAGGACATGGTATTAGGTCTTTATTACATCACAAAAGGGAAGAAAACTGTTGGTGCTGAAGTTGTAAAAGGCGAAGGAAGAGCTTTTTATTCAGCCGAGGAAGTAATCATTGCACACAATGAAGGTCAAGCAGATTTACATGCTTGGATTAAAGTAAAAACTGATGTTATCGAAAATGGTACTTTAGTAAATAAGTTAGTTGAAACTACAGTTGGTAGAGTTATTTTTAATCAGTTTGTACCAAAAGAAGCTGGTTATGTAAATACTTTATTAACCAAAAAAGCTTTACGTGATATCATTGGTGGTATTATTAAAGCTACTGATATTCCACGTACTGCTAAATTCTTGGATGATATTAAAGAATTAGGTTTCCGTATGGCATTTAAAGGAGGATTATCATTCAATATTGATGACGTAAAAGTTCCAACAATTAAAACTTCATTAATCGAAAAAGCACAATCAGAAGTTGATGAAGTTTGGGGTAACTATAACATGGGGCTTATCACTAATAATGAACGTTATAATCAGGTTATTGATATTTGGAGCCGTGTAAACATGCAATTAACTGAAACTTTGATTAAGGAATTATCAAGCGATAAACAAGGATTCAATTCAGTTTATATGATGTTGGATTCAGGTGCTCGTGGTAGTAAAGAGCAGATTCGTCAGTTAGGTGCTATCAGGGGGTTAATGCAAAAGCCTCGTAAATCTGGTTCAACTGGTGGTGAGGTAATTGAAAATCCAATTTTGAAAAACTTGAAAGAAGGCCTTTCGGTATTAGAATACTTTATCTCAACACATGGTGCTCGTAAAGGTTTGGCGGATACAGCGTTGAAAACTGCGGATGCAGGTTATTTAACTCGTCGATTGGTTGACGTAGCACAAGATGTAGTAATTAATGAAGTTGATTGCGGAACATTACGTGGTATCTATACAACTGCTTTAAAAGAAAATGAAGACATTGTTGAACCATTATATGATCGTATCGTTGGTCGTACTAGCTTACATGATGTTTATGATCCAATTTCAGGTGATATGTTGGCTGAAGCTGGTCAAGAAATTACAGATGGCATCGCACATAAGATTGATGATAGTGGGTTGGATGGTATTGAAATTCGTTCGGTATTGACTTGTGAAGCTAAACAAGGATGTTGTTCAGCTTGTTATGGTAGAAATTTAGCTACTGGTAGAATGGCAGAAAAAGGTGATTCAGTAGGAATTATTGCTGCTCAATCTATTGGTGAACCAGGTACACAGTTAACACTTCGTACATTCCACCAAGGTGGTGCTGCTGGAAATATTTCTTCTGAAAGCCAATTAGTTGCTAAATTTGAAGGTACAATTGCGTTTGATAGTGTACGTTTGGTATCACATGTAAACGAAGAGGGAGATAAACAACAAGTTGTTATTAGTCGTAGTGGTGAAATGAAAATAATGGATGGGGATAAAATGTTAATCTCTAATATTTTACCTTATGGGTCTATTTTAAGTATTAAGGAAGGAGCAAAAGTTAAAAAAGGAGATTTAATTTGTAAATGGGATCCATTCAATGCCGTTATCGTATCTGAATTCACAGGTAAAATTAAGTTTGACGGAATTATTGAAGGTATAACTTTCCGTGAAGAAATGGATGAACAAACAGGCCATGCTGAGAAAGTAATTATTGAAACTAGAGATAAAACGAAAATTCCTACAATCGTTATTAACTCAAAAGGGCATGATGCTAAAAATTATAACATTCCAGTAGGAGCGCATATTGCAGTTGAAGATGGTGAGGAAATTAAAGCAGGTCAGGTTATTGTTAAAATCCCACGTTCAATGGGTAAAACAAAAGATATCACAGGTGGTTTACCACGTGTAACCGAATTGTTTGAAGCTCGTAATCCTTCTAATCCAGCAGTTGTTTCTGAAATTGATGGTGTTGTAACTTTAGGTGGAATTAAACGTGGTAACCGTGAGGTTTCTATCGAATCAAAAGATGGAGAAGTTAAAAAGTATATGGTGCCTTTAACTAAACATATTCTTGTTCAAGATGGTGATTTTATTAAAGCATGTTCTCCATTAAGTGATGGTTCTATTGCACCACAAGATATATTAGCCATTCAAGGACCTTATGCAGTTCAAGCATATATTGTAAATGAAATTCAAGAAGTTTATCGTCTTCAAGGTGTAAAAATCAATGATAAACATATTGAAGTAATTTGTCGTCAGATGATGCGTAAAGTAATCATCGAAGATTCTGGTCATACTACCTTCCTAGAAGGTGAGGCAGTTGATAGACTTGAATTTATTGAAGAGAATGATAAATTGATGGAATTGAAAGTGGTTACTGATGCTGGTGATAGCAAAAATTTAAAACCTGGCCAGTTGGTTCATATACGTCAGATACGTGATGAAAATTCATCACTAAAACGTAATGATAAAACTATCGTTCAGTATGAAGATGCAGTTGCGGCAACATCATCTCCATTATTGTTAGGTATCACAAGAGCATCATTAGGTACTAGAAGTTGGATTTCTGCTGCTTCATTCCAAGAAACAACTAAAGTATTAAGTACAGCTTCAATTGCAGCTAAAACTGACTTAATGTTAGGTTTAAAAGAAAACGTAATTGTTGGTCATCTAATACCTGCTGGTACTGGTCTTCGTGAATACGATAATCTTGTTGTGGGTTCACAAGAAGAATATGATAAATTGTTAGCTACTAAAAAAGATGTTTATGTAGCAGCAGTTGAGGAAGAATAAAAATTAATATTTGTAAAACTAAATAAAAATGGCAGAGTCAATCAATATTTGGCTTTGCCTTTTTTATTTTGCTAACGATATAATATTTTCCTTAAAAAAATCAGTAATTAGTCAAACCTCAAAAAGTAATTTTAATATTTGAATCGGCATTGTAAAAATCGGCGTTAAGAAAATTTATGTGCATAGCACAAAAAAGCAAAATTGTTTGAAGTCCCGATTTGAAAATCAAGGCGAAGTGAAACAAGCCGTAGTATTTTCACTATCGGGACAGGTTTTTTGCTTTGAGCTGAGCATAAATTTTTAGCCAATTTTTACAGAGCCTTGCCCTTCCACAAGTGGGAAGGGTCTTTTTCGTCAAGGAAAAAGAACAATAAAATGCCAGTTTTTTGCTTAAATGAATGGATTTTCGGCAGATTTCATTTTCTTTTATTGCCCCCGATGAATCGGGATTTTCAACTTGATGCAAGAAAATAAACAAAAGAAAATCAAGCCTCCAAAACAAAAAATTGAAAATACTACGAATCAATTTTTTTTGCAGCGAAATCGTGATTACTCTTCAAATGCTTATTAATATTGACTTTCAAGGTGCTATTTGAATTCGATTTCGCTAACTCAAAGCCACTGCACAAAATTGATTCTTGTTTTTCTAAATCTTTGTTTTGATGGCAGCTAAGCTCAAATGACTTTTTGAGGGACGACTAATTAACTCAAATTATTAGGGTTATTACATTTTTAGAATTTGAAATATTTAAATATTTTATTTACGTGTTCGATTTCATTTCTTTCTCTAATAATTATTGATTAGCTAAATCAATTTTTCTTTCAATTGGTTTGAAGTACCACGAAACTAGAATGAAAATAGTTTGAAACCCAGGGCCTAAAATTTCTTTAACCCCATCATCACCAACTATAATATGTGATATCAATGCTCCAGTCATTACAAAAAATAAACCAGCATATGCCCATTCCTTCAAAAGCTTGAAGTTTGGAATTAATATTGCGGCTACCGCAAGCACTTTCCATACGCCAATAATTACCATAAAATAAATTGGGTATCCTAATCTTACCATAATTTCAATCATTTGTGGGTTTTGAATT
The DNA here is from genome assembly GCA_039796635.1 of Bacteroidota bacterium. Classification (GTDB taxonomy): domain Bacteria; phylum Bacteroidota; class Bacteroidia; order Chitinophagales; family CAIODY01; genus CAIODY01. Next base: position 6,389 of record JBDKJJ010000230.1, on the reverse strand, counting down.
ATTTGCTGAATTCCGCTTCCTAGCATACCTAATGAAAGCAATATTGTAGATACCCAATAAATAATTTTGTTTGTTTTTTTCATTTGTATTTAAAATTTTAAATTATTGTATTCCTTTTGTAAAACAATTTTTAGTTTTCTTTTATTAATAATACCGATTACGTTTTCAATATAGTCCATCCCGAAGAAATCGGGACGTTTCACTCTTTTGTACTATTTTCAAACTGTATCGGCCTTAACCACTTCACAACTCCAAAATAGTTTTGACTATTTTGTTGTTGGAATTGGTATAATTTAATAATATCAGAGTTATTCATTTCTATTATATTTTTATAGAATAATGCATCAAACATAGTCAAGCAAATCAAAATTTTACTTTTTATTTATAGATGAATTAAATTAATTAAGATATTTTTATTTTTCACAAGGCTATTCTTTTTCCTAAATTTAAGGATGGTCATTAACATAAGAAAGTCAAGCATCCAACCCAATAATTAAAAAAATACTATGAATAATTTTTTTGCGGATATATCAAACCTGCTTTTGAAATACAAATTAATATTGGCTTTCAAGGTATTATTTGAATTCGATTTAGATAACTCAAAAGCCATCGCACAATATTGATACTTACATTAATAAATTTGGAAGGTTTTTATTTTTGATGGGGTTGCAGCAATATTTACTTTTTGAGAAATTACTAATTAAAATGCATGAAATTAGGCGTTAAATAGAAAAAGGACAATGGTTTTAATCATTGCCCTTTTTCTATTTTGTAATTATATTTGATTATTAATTTCCCAAATAACTCTTTAATAACTTGCTACGGCTTGTGCCTCTTAATTTATTTATGGCTTTATCTTTAATTTGACGAACACGTTCACGAGTTAAACCAAATTTTTCACCAATATCTTCCAAGCTCATTGGATGTTCAACACCAATACCGAAGTATAATTTAATTACATCTTTTTGTCTATCAGTTAAGGTTGATAATGAGCGCTCGATTTCATGACGTAAAGATTCATTGTATTCCAAATGTCCATCAGTGGTTAAGGCATTTGGATTTTCTAATACATCTAATAATGAATTTTCTTCGCCATCAACAAATGGTGCATCAACACTTACATGACGAGCCGCAACACCTAAAGTAGTTGCAACTTCTTCAGTAGCAATTTCAAGAACAGTAGCTAATTCTTCAGGCGAAGGTTCACGTTCGTATTCTTGTTCTAATTGTGAAAAAGCTTTGTTAATTTTATTTAATGAACCTACTTTGTTAAGAGGTAAACGAACAATACGGCTTTGCTCAGCCAATGCCTGCAAAATACTTTGACGAATCCACCAAACAGCGTAAGAGATGAATTTGAAACCACGAGTTTCATCAAATCTTTGAGCAGCTTTAATTAACCCCAAATTACCTTCATTAATTAAATCTGATAATGATAAACCTTGATTTTGATATTGTTTTGCAACTGAAACAACAAAACGCAAATTAGCTTTGGTTAAACGTTCTAATGCAATTTGGTCACCTTGTTTAATTCTTACCGCCAATTGCACTTCCTCTTCGGGTGTTAACAAATCAACTTTACCTATTTCTTGTAAATATTTTTCTAAACTCTGGCTTTCACGGTTAGTAATTGATTTGGTAATCTTGAGTTGTCTCATTCAGTATTGTTTAGATGATGAAAATTATTAAAATAAAACCAAGTTATTAACTTGAGATTTTTTTTAAGGAGTGCAAAGATACATTTATAAGCAATTAAAAACAAATAATTTTTAGTTTTAAAATTTTGATAGTTGAATTATTTTTCTATACTTGCACAATATTAGTTTTACGTAAAAAATAAATATTTTGAATATGTCAAAAAAGAAAGCATTTTCGCTTGAATATATTATAAAATCATCGCCTTCAATTTTGTTTGATTTTATTTCAACTACATCAGGTTTGGCGCAATGGTTTGCCGATAGAGTTGATAATACTCAAAAACATTGGATTTTTGAATGGAATGGCTCTGAAGAAGAAGCTGATTTGATTGAAGTTGTTGAGCCTGAGTATGTTAGATTTAGATGGACTTATCAGGATAAAACCGAGTATTTTGAAATGAGAATAAAAATTAGTGATATTTCACGTGATACAATTTTAATCATTACTGATTTTGCTGACCCAAAAGAGTTGAAAGATGTAACTCTTTTGTGGGATAGTACTGTTAAATCCTTACGTCAACACATTGGTGGTTTAGGATAAACTTTTTCAATAATTTTATTCCACTATATTTGCATCTTGTTTAATTATTTTAAATGAAAAGCTTTAAGTTTAGATTTGTTTTTATTCTTGTTTTATCATCCACAATATTTGTATTGAATGGTTGTAAAAAAAGTGATTGGCGAACTGGTTATATTGGCAGTTTTGAAGGTTTTAGTAGATATGAAAAACGTGCAACAAATTACGTTACAGGTCAGGCATATACTTATGTTACTGATTCGATTATCAATAAAAAAGTAAACATCAATATTGTGATTAACGATAAAAGTGATCAACTTACTTTTAGGCTTAACAATGTGTACACTTGTGATGCCGATAAAGATGGATATACCAACAAAACGAATTACACAGTTAAATTTACTACGGATAGTGTTTTTGTAATTGAAGCTTTGGCAACCGATACATTTTATTTTGGTAGAAATTTATACGCTGCCAAACGAAATTAAAATGAGTGAGGTATCATTTTTTTCAAAAGTGAAAACGATAGTTAATAAGGAATGGACATTGGATTGGCGGAATCGTTCTTCATTTTTTTCAATTCTGTTTTATCCTTTACTTACTGTTTACTTAGTTTTTTATTCTTTTAAAGAATTAGATGCTGTTACGTGGGTAATGATGTTTTGGATAATTACTTTGTTTTCAGCAATTAATGCCATGGCTAAAAGTTTTTTGCAAGAATCAAGTGGCAGATGGGCATATTACTACACACTTTTTTCACCTGAAGAATTATTAACTGCAAAATTCATTTATCATTTTTTATTATTAAGCATAATTACAGTAATTAACTTATCACTTTTCATAATGTTTATTGGTTTTCCGTTTGCTAACCAATCAATGTTTTTTTTAAGTGTTTTGTTAGGAATTATTTCATTGGTTTTAATTTTTACCATCATGTCATCAATAGCTGGAAAGGCATCAAAAAATGCATCTCTTACAGCTATTTTGAGTTTGCCTGTAATGATTCCATTAGTATCAGTGCTAATTAATTTTTCTTTAAAATCAATTTCAATCGGAAATAAATTTTTCTTTGACGTAGTTTTGTTGAGTTCAATAAATCTAATGATGATTTTATTAGGAATTTTATTGTTTAAATTTATTTGGAAAGACTAATTTTTATGAAAATATACAATCAATTTTGGTGGAAGGGAATAACAATTGTTTTATTAATTTATACAATCATTGCAGGATTCATGATGAAAGTTCCTTCAATGGATATTTTGAACGAAACAATTCGGAATCTTTATTTTCATGTGCCTATGTGGTTTGGGCAAATTACACTTTATACAATTGGTGTAGTATATAGCATAAAATATTTATTGATAACTCCATCTGAAAATTTATCAACTGAAAACAAATTTAAATTTGATATCATAGCCCGAAGTGCAATTGCAGTAGGAACATTAATGGGCTGTTTAGGATTGTTAACTGGAATGATTTGGGCAAATTATACATGGGGGAAACCATGGAGTGATGACCCAAAATTAAATTGTACGGCTATTGGCATGTTGATTTATTTTGCTTATTTCATTCTTCGTGGCTCAATGGATGATGTAGATAAAAAAGCAAAACTTGCTGCAACGTTTAATATTTTTAGTTACGTTCTTTTTGTAGTATTAATTTTTGTAATTCCACGAATGAAAGAATTTAGTATTCATCCAGGTAATGGTGGTAATCCAGCTTTTGCTAAGTATGATTTAGATAGAAATATGCGATTAGTTTTTTACCCAGCTGTATTGGCTTGGATTTTTTTAGGAATTTGGATTACAACACTAGTTATAAGAATTGAAAATATAAAATTAAAGTTGGCATTTAAAGATTAACCCAATCTGTCAATACAATTTCTGATTTTAATTCTTTAAAAAAAATATCAAAATTGTGTTTCAATTCTGATTCATGATTTTTCAAATAAATTTCGCTGCCGTTTAAAATTGCTCCGTATTTACTGCGGCTTGACATTCCTGTCAAAACTTTTTTAATTCCGTTGATGTCAGCATAACTTAAAAGCCAATTTTGCTCAGTCATATATTTTAAAATATACTTACTTCTTTCAGGAAATGAATTTTCATTTGCTTTAAGAGTTGCATATACATTTAAAGTGAAAATCTCAAGGTTACTTTCATGATGTTGCTGCCATTGATTAGCAAGAAAGTAATCGAAAAATATATCTAAAGCTACTGGTGAAAATTTACTCAAATGTGGTCGAAGAATTTTTGTACATTCTAAAACATTTTGATGAGTGTCAGTGTAGTTATCAATAAAACGATGCATTAAAATTCCGTTTGCAATTTCAGTTGAATAGTTTTTGTATTGATTTCCTTTTACTTCATCGGCAATAAAATTCCCAATTAATAAATTTTGATTATGATGTGATAGTAGTAAATGTGCTAAAAAATTCATGTGTATTTCAATCAGTATAAATTCAAATATGAGTTTTTATTTTTAAATGCAAAATAAAATTTCATAGGCGTTTTCAATTTCTATATCTTTGAAAAATATACACAAACTTATCATTTAAATTCTCAAAATATGCGTTGGTTTAAATTCATTCTCTCATTTTCAATTACACTTATTTTGTGTTTTGCGTTGAACCATCGTTGGGGCGATGTGCCACCGATTGCAAAATTTTTAAATCCGTTTATGGGTTGTTGGCAAAATGCTGAAGCCGTGAATGACGATTCAAATTCTGAAATTCAATTAAAAGGACTGAAGGCAAAAGCAAATGTATTGTTGGATAAAAATCACATACCGCATATTATAGCTGAAAATGATGAGGATTTATATTTCATTCAAGGTTACTTAACAGCAAAAGATAGATTATGGCAAATGGAATTACAAACGCATGCAGCGGCTGGAAGAGTGAGTGAAATTATTGGTGAAAAAGGTTTTGAATTTGATAAAACTCAACGCCGAAAAGGAATGGTTTTCGGCGCTGAAAAATCACTAATTGAAATTTTGAAAAATAATAAAACAAAATTAATGATTGAAAGTTATTCAGCCGGTGTGAATGCTTTTATTGAGGAATTGAATGCTAAAAAATTACCGTTAGAATATAAATTATTAGATTATAAACCTGAACCTTGGACAACCTTGAAAACCGCTTTGTTATTGAAGTTGATGGCAGATGATTTAAGTGGATATTGTAATGATTTTGCTTATACAAATACAAAAAAAGTATTTGGTAAAACAATATTAGATGAGTTGTATCCTGATTTCCAATCGTACATTTCTCCAATTATTCCTATTGGTACAAAGTATGATTTTGAAGCTATTCAGCCTGATACAATTCCTTATCAAAATTATGAAACAACGGAAAAAGGTTTTGCTGGAATACCTGCAAAGCCTGATTATACAGTAGGTAGCAACAATTGGGCAGTTGGCGGTAGTCGTACAAAAAGTGGTTACCCAATACTTTGTGGCGACCCTCATTTAAGATTGACTTTACCTTCTATTTGGTATCAAGTTCAACTCACTGTTAATGGTAAAAATGTGTCAGGTGCTTCATTGCCTGGGGCTCCGGGTGTGGTAATTGGTTTCAATGATTCATGTGCTTGGAGTATGACTAATGCTGAACGTGATGTAAAAAACTTCTATCACATTAAATTTAAGGATGAAACGCAGCAAGAATATTGGTGTGATAATCAATGGAAAAAAACAGAATTAAAAGTTGAACACATTATTGTAAGAGGAAAAACGGAAGTGTTAGATTCGGTTTACTATACTGCATTCGGACCCGTTCAATATGATAAACGAAATAAACTAAATGGTAAAATTGAAAACTTATCAATGGCTTGGATTAGCCATTTACCAAGTAATGAATTATTAACGATTTATAATTTAAACAGAGCTAGAAATTTTAATGAATATGACGAAGCAATAAGCCATTTTCAATCACCGGGTCAGAATTTTGTTTTTGCTGCAAAAAATAATGACATTGCTATTTGGGAACAAGGCAGATTTCCAGTGTTAAAAGAAGATGAAGGAAAATTTATTTTGGAAGGAAATAACAGCAACAATTTTTGGCATTCTTTCATTCCGCATGAACATAATCCTCATCATTTAAATCCAGAACGTGGCTTTGTAAGCAGCGCCAATCAACAACCTACAGATAAAACGTATCCCTATTTTTACTATGG
>JBDKJJ010000229.1:0-3089 GCA_039796635.1 Bacteroidota bacterium | reverse complement strand
ATGGGACCAAATGTTACTATCATGACTGGAGATCATAGAATTGATGTAATTGGAAAGTATATGTATGATGTTAAGGAAAAATTACCAGAAAATGATGTGGATGTCGTAATTGAAAATGATGTTTGGATTGGTGCTAACGCAACAATTTTAAAAGGAGTCACCATTGCAACAGGTTCAATAATTGCATCAGGGGCTGTTGTTACAAAATCCTTCCCACCTTACTCAATTATAGGTGGAATTCCTGCTAAATTAATTAAAGAACGATTTACCGTTTCTGAAATTGAAAGTCATAGGAAACTAATAATTGAATAAGTTATTTTATTGAAGAGATTAGTTAGAAATATTATTTTTGTAAAAAAAAGTTACTTTGCTACAAATAATTCAAAATCTTCGTAATGGTTCAACATTACTTGAAGAAGTGCCAGCACCAGAAGTTAGTCGAGGTTGTGTGTTAATTAAAACTACAAGAAGTTTAGTTTCATTAGGAACAGAACGTATGTTAGTTGAATTTGGGAAGTCAAATTTGATTTCAAAAGCACGTCAACAACCCGATAAAGTTAAACAGGTTTTAGATAAAATAAATTCAGATGGTTTAGTTCCAACGCTTGAAGCTGTTTTTAATAAATTAGATCAACCATTGCCGTTAGGTTATTGCAATGTTGGCGTTGTGATAGCAGTTGGTGATGGTGTAACTGAATTTAAAATTGGTGACCGAGTTGCCTCTAATGGAAATCATGCGGAGGTTGTTTCTGTTCCTAAAAATTTAGTGGCTCATATTCCTGATAATGTTTCAGATAATGAGGCAGCTTTCACAGTTATTGGTTCCATTGGCTTACAAGGTATTCGATTAATTCAACCAACATTAGGTGAAACTATTGTAGTAGTTGGTTTAGGTTTAATTGGATTGATAACAGCACAATTGTTATTAGCAAATGGTTGCAATGTAATTGGAATTGATGTAGATGAATCAAAATTAAAGTTAGCCGCTTCGTGGGGCGTAAAAACTATTAATGCAACTCAAGGCGATGTTGTAAATACTGTATTAAGTCATACCCAAAATATTGGTGCTGATGGTGTTGTAATTACTGCATCAGCTAAAACTGATGAAATTATTGCACAGGCTGCTAAAATGAGCCGTAAACGTGGAAGAATTGTTTTAGTCGGCGTAATCGGTTTGAATATTAGTAGAGCAGATTTTTATGAAAAAGAATTAACGTTTCAAGTGTCTTGTTCTTACGGTCCAGGAAGATATGATGAAAACTACGAACGCAAAGGAATGGATTATCCGTTGCCATTTGTTCGTTGGACAGAGAAAAGAAATTTTGAAACAATTTTGAATTCAATTTCAATGAACAGATTAAATGTGAAAGATTTAATTACAGAAGAAGTTGAACTAAATGATTATTTGAAAATTTATGGCAATATGACGGGCAGCAAGTCAATTGCATCTATTTTAAAATATCCTGAACAATCAAATATTGCTCAAAGTATAACAATAGCAAGTAATAAAATTGGAGCTGAAGGAAAAGGTATGTGTATAATTGGTGCTGGCAATTTTACAAAAATGACAATGCTTCCTTCATTGCATAAAGCAGCAGCTCCGTTGCAAAGCATTGTAAGTGCAAATGGATTAAGCGGAACTGTTATGGCTAAGAAATATGCAATTCCTGTTTCTTCATCTAATTATAAAGAAGCCATTAATTCAAAGCAAGTAGGAATGGTTTTAATTACTACTCGACATAATTTGCATGCTGAAATGGTGATTGAAAGTTTGAAAGCAGGTAAGCATGTTTTTGTAGAAAAACCATTGGCAATAAACAAAGAAAGCTTTCAAAATATTCTAGATGAATATCAGAAATCTAACCAATCAATTAATGTTGGATTTAATAGAAGATTTTCGCCTCATTCAAAAAAAATAAAAGCAGCATTACCTAAAAATGTTCCTTTGAATATTGTGGCAACAATGAATGCAGGTTTTATCCCTCCTGAAGTTTGGGTGCATGATTTAGCAGTTGGCGGTGGTAGAATTATTGGTGAAGCATGTCATTATATGGATTTGGCAACTTACTTCACAGGAAGTAAAATCAAATCTGTTTGTATGAATGCATTGGAAATTAACCCGAAGGAAAATACTGATAATGCTAGTATTTTATTGAAATATGACAATGGCTCGAATGTGGTGATTAATTATTTTTCGAATGGAAATAAAGCTTATTCAAAAGAGCGATTTGAAATTTATTTCCAAGAAAAAACAATTGTAATGGATAATTTCAGAACTACCGAAGCTTTTGGTGTTAAAGGATTTACTAATCTAAAAACGAAACAAGACAAGGGGCATAACGAACAATTTAAATTATTAACTGAATTAGCTAAAAACGGAGGTGAAGCATTAATTCCATTTGATGAAATTGCAAACACTACACTTGCAAGTTTTGCTGCAATAGAATCTTTGAAAACAAATAGCTGGATTACCATTTAATGAATAAGATTTCAACAGCTATACAACTCTTTCAAAATATGGGAAGTCGATATGTGGCTTTCCGTGTGCTATTTGAGTTGAAGAAAAAATCAGGGCTTTTAAAATCAGAGTTTCCTGTTAACCCACCTACAAAAAAATTTATTTCATTGGCCAATTGGAGAACTTCTTCCATTCCCTATTTTTTTGATTCAAAAGAAAGTTTGCAAATAAAAAAATTGCCCAATGATACATTGCAAAAGGCATTTGAAAAGATTGAAAATGGATACATCCGATTTTTTAATGCGGATTGGATTTTAGTAGGAAAAGATTACGATTGGATTACAAATCCTGATTCAAAGTTTACTTACGATGTTACAAAGCATTGGGTTGAAATACCTGATTTTACTACAACTCAGGGTGATATAAAATATGTTTGGGAAAAATCTCGATTTAACTATTTACTAACTGTGATTCGCCATGATTATCATTTTTCAAAAAATCATGATGCATTTGTTTTGAATGAAATTGAAAGTTGGATTGATAAAAATCCAATTAACTGTGGTCCAAATTATCGTTGCAGTCAAGAAATTTCACTAAGAATTTTGAATTGGACTTTTGCCTTGAATTATTA
>JBDKJJ010000228.1:0-7357 GCA_039796635.1 Bacteroidota bacterium | reverse complement strand
AATCTATCAATATTTTTTGTTATAAAATTTGTTGGGTGCATAATTTAGTTATCTGTAAGATGAAAATAAAATTAATAATGCTGCATCTATGCTTAAAAAAACAAAAATTTCTTTTTGGCTTTAATAATGGTGCATTTAATAATTCTAACATCTTCAACTGGTCGGTCAGCAGCCCCTGTTTTAACGTCTTCAATTTTATCAACAATATCCAATCCTTCTATTACTTCACCATAAACTGTATAAGCTCCATCCAGATGCGGAGTTCCGCCTTGATTAATATAAGCTTCAATTTGTTCAGGAGTATATTTTATACCATTTCGTTGGCTTAACATGGTTATTTCGGCTTGTGTATATTTTCTGCCTTGAACAATATAAAACTGACAATTACTGCTAGCTTTTTCGGGATTATTATCACGGGCAGCAGCCAAAACACCTTTTTTATGAATAAATAATTCTGTTTTAAGTTCAGCAGGAATTCTACCAACAATTGGCATTTCACCGTTGCCTAACATTTCATTCGGTTTAGCATGTTTTGAATTTGGGTCACCGCCTTGAATCATAAAATGATTAATAACTCGATGAAATAACAAACTATCATACGAATGAGCTTTTACCATTTTGATAAAGTTATCACGATGCAAAGGCGTTTCATTGTAAAGTTTTAAAACAATTGTTCCTTCGGTAGTTTCCATTTTCACTAACACTTCTTTCGTTTTTTTTGCAAAAACTGATACCGATAACAAAATTGCAATAACTGAAAGTGTAAAACTCTTCATCATGTTGTTATTATTATTTTTAAGTTTAATCAAAATACTGTAAATCATTAAAATACTCTAAAATGTTTTCTTTCAATAGAAGTTCTTGTTCCTTCATGGTTAAGCTTGGTAGTTCTTTTATTTGTTTCCAATGCGGCCAACCTTGCTGATCAAGATGCTCTAATTCATAAAAACCATTTTTGCTTAATAATTTGCAAGTGGCAATATGCATTAAATCTTGCTTTTCTTCTTTACTGAAAATTCGAGGCATAACGCCCAACTCTCTGATACCAATTAAAAATAATATGGCATCCATATCAGGTTTTTTATCAAACTGATTTTTTAACCTTTCGGTAAGTTTGCCCCATTCAAATTCTAATTGCATCATTTTTCAAAATAAGTTTGCAAATGTATTTTAAAAATATCATTTAAGATTAACTCTTTATTATCTTTGAAAAAATATTTTAAATTTTCTAATAAAAAGAAAAGTGAAAATTAGATTTTGTTTGATTGCTATTTTATTGATTCTATTCAAATTTGCCGTATCAAAACCGCAAAATGAAAAACAATTGGCAAAATCTAAAGCTATTGAAGCGGTGAAACAATTAGATTTATTGCAGTATGATAAAGCTATTAAACTTCTTCAGGATGCATTAAAATTAGACCCTCAAAATGAAAAAATTGTTTACCAATTGGGGCTGACTTTTTACCAAAAAAAAGATTACAATACCGCTGTAACAGTATTTGTTAAATTATTAAAAATGCCTAATGTTACTGATAATTATTATCGAACATATGTTAATATTCTTAATGATGCTAATAGAACTAAAGAGGCTTATATTGTTTTAGAATCAGGATTGAAAAAATTTCCAAGGTCTTCTGTATTGTTTTTAGAGTTAGGGAATTATTTAGGAACCCAAAAAAAATATAATGAAGCTATTACAGCCTATGAAAAAGGGATAGATGTTGACCCTATGTATCCAAGTAATTATTATTATGCATCAAAACTATATTGCTATAGCAATGAAGAAGTTTGGGGTATGATTTATGGTGAAATTTTTATGAATCTTGAAAAAAATTCAAAACGCACTTTTGAAATAAGTAAATTGCTTTATAATACCTATTTAAGTGAAATAAAATTCACATCAGATTCAACTACAGCAGTAAGTTTTACCCGAAATTCAAATTCAAAAAATTTGGAACAATCAGGATTAAATATTTATGAACCAACATTAATGCAATCAATGATTGGAACAAAATCAATCAACATTAATACACTGAGTAAAATTCGAACTCGATTTGTTGAAATATATTTTGAAAACAGCTATCAAAAAAGGTTTTATAATGTATTGTTTGATTTTCAAAAAGAAATAAAAGATGCAGGGCATTCAGATGCTTATAGTCATTGGATTTTGAACAAAGGAAATGAAACTGATTTTTCAATATGGCAATTAAAAAATAAAGAAAAGTGGGAGAAATTTATTGAGTGGTTTAAAACTCATAATTTGGTAATAACAAATGAAAATAAATTTGTTAGAACCAAATATTAAATATCGGTTAAACATTAATAAAAACTTACTATTGATTACTTTTGTAAAATATACTTAATAAAACACAAAAATGCTAAACTTAATTTTATTTGGGCCTCCTGGAAGCGGAAAGGGAACACAATCAGAAAGTTTAATAAAAAAATATAACCTTCAGCATTTAAGCACTGGTGATATTTTCAGGTCGGAAATTGCAAATGAAACTGCTTTAGGAATGGAAGCAAAAAAATTTATGGACAAAGGTTTATTAGTGCCTGATGAAGTTGTAATTGGTATGATAAGCAGTAAAATTGATGCTTGTATTGAACAAGGTGTAAACGGTTTTATTTTCGATGGCTTCCCACGAACTATTCCTCAAGCTGAAGCATTAGATAAATTGATGTCATTCAAGGATATGCCAATCAATCAAGTTTTATCATTGGAAGTAAGTGAAGAAGAATTAGTGAAACGATTATTAAATAGAGGAGCTACAAGTGGTAGGGTTGATGATCAAAACGAAGCTATCATTAGAAATAGGGTGGTTGAGTACAATTCTAAAACATCACCTGTAGCATCTTATTACGATAAACAAGATAAATTATCAAAAATTAAGGGTGAAGGTAATATTGATGAAATATTTACTGCATTATGCAATGCTGTAGATAATATATAAAACTTTAAATGACCAAAATAATTAGCTGATTATAAGCTATTAAAAAAGATAAATGGAAGGAAGTAATTTTGTAGATTATGTAAAAATATTTTGTAGAAGTGGTGCTGGTGGTAATGGTAGCGTTCATTTTAGGCAAGATAAATTTACAGCCAAAGGTGGCCCTGATGGAGGAAATGGAGGTAAAGGTGCAAGTATAATTTTAAGAGGAAATAAGCAATTATGGACTTTGTTACATCTAAAATATAAGCGACATATTTTTGCGCCTGATGCTGAACACGGCTTAGGAGATTTGTGTACAGGTGCATCAGGTAAAAATGTTATTGTTGAAGTTCCGCTTGGTACGGTTGCAAAAGATTTTGAAACAGGAAAAATTGAATTTGAAATCACTGAAGATGGGGAAGAAAAAGTTATACTAATTGGTGGAAGAGGAGGGAAAGGAAACGCATTTTTTAAAACACCAACTAAGCAAACTCCACGATTTGCACAACAAGGTGAACCAAGAAAAGAATCATGGAAAATTTTAGAACTAAAAGTTTTAGCAGATGTAGGTTTGGTTGGATTTCCGAATGCTGGAAAATCAACTTTACTTTCACAATTATCTGCCGCAAAACCTGTTATTGCTGATTATCCTTTCACAACATTAACTCCTCAACTTGGTATTGTAGCCTATCGTGAACATCGTTCATTTATCATGGCAGATATTCCAGGTATTATTGAAGGTGCAAGTGAAGGCAAGGGTTTAGGATTAAGATTTTTAAGACATATTGAAAGAAATTCGGTTTTGCTTTTTACAATTCCGTGTGATACAAATGATATTAAAAAAGAGCTTAAAATTCTTCAAACTGAATTAAAAAGATACAATAAAGAACTACTTACAAAACGAGCAGTAATAGCTATTACAAAGTGTGATTTAATTGATGAAGAACTTAAAAAATTAATTAGAAAAACATTACCTCGAAAGTATCCTTCTGTTTTTATTTCAGCAGCAACTAGTGATGGATTGCAAAATCTGAAAGATTTGTTATGGACCGAGTTAAATGCTGATATATAAAGTTGAAAGTAGTAGAAAATACAACTTATAAACCATGGCATTGGTTGGTAGTAGCGTTATTAGCGCTTACATGGGGCAGCTCATTTTTTTTAATGAAAAAATCATTAGTTGGGTTGATGCCATTTCAAGTAGCAGCACTTCGAATTGCAATTACTTCAATTGCATTATTGCCTTTTACCATATTGAACTTCAGAAAAGTTGAACCTTCAAAAATTAAATACATTGTTTTATCAGGCTTAATGGGAAGTGGTATTCCTGCTTTCTTTTTTGCAACAGCACAAATGCATTTGAATAGTTCATTAGCAGGTGTGTTAAATTCATTAACGCCTGTTTGGGCTTTGTTTTTAGGAATGTTATTTTTCAAAATGAAAACATCATTCAACCAAATTTTAGGAATACTATTAGGCTTTTGCGGAGCAGCAAGCTTAGTAATATTTGGTCATCATAGCAATTCTTTAAACTCTGAAATTTCATACGCCTTATTAATTGTTTTTGCAACCTTTTGCTATGGTATGAATTTGAATATTTTAAAAACTTATTTAGTAGGAATAAATCCAATGAGTATAGCATCCATGTCCTTTTTTTTTATTGGAATACCAGCTTGTATTTACCTTGTAGGTTTTACTGATTTATTTCACAGAATTCAATCAAATCCTAATACAATTCCTTCATTAGGTTACATAAGTATTTTGGGAGTTGTAGGAACTGCAACAGCATCAATTGTGTTTTATTATTTAGTTCAAAAAACAAGCACATTGTTTGGTGCAATTACTACATATTTTATTCCTGTAGTAGCAGTTGGCTGGGGTATTTATGATAGTGAACCAATAACATTCATGCACTTTATTGGATTAGGATTAATCTTATTTGGTGTATGGATGGTTACACGAAAAAAATAATTTTAAGAAGGTTGATGTATGCCTATTAATTTACTCTTAGAATTTATAATTGAACTCCATTGATGAGTATCAAAATTGAAAATAACCATACCACACGGCTGTAATCCATAAGAAATAACTCCATTTATTGAATTTACAAAATCTGTAATTCCTGGGTTATGACAAACTATCATTACAGTTTCAAATCCGTCAGGAATATTTAATATTTCATCTTCAATTGTTTTTGATGTGGAATTATAAAGTTGATTGTTAATAATTGAAGTAACATTTTTCGTAATTAAGTTTTCTGAAAAAATTGAAGCGGTTTGTTGGGTTCTGGCTGCATGACTTGAAATAATTATTTGCGGAAATATTTCTATTTCATTAAGCTTTGTTGTCATTGAAATAGCATCATTAATTCCTTTGTTTGTTAAGCTTCGTTCCCAATCATTTTTTCCAAAACCATCTTCAGTATGTGCATGTCGTAAAAGAATTAAAGTCTTCATGGTTGGTTTTCTCTTAAAATTTTATAATCATTTAAAGCTGCTTGAATTACATGAATAGCTTCCGCTCTGTTATAAATCACATCAATTTTAACTTTTGCTTCTTCATAAGGCAAGTTTTTATAAGTTAAAAAATAATGCTTTAGTTTGTTCAAAATTGCTTCATTAATATCATCAATGTCATTCCATTTTCCATATAATTCGTCATCTTTTAAAACCGCAATAATTTTATCGTCAGCTTCATTTTTGTCAATCATTTTAAAACCACCGATTGGTTTGGCTTCCAAAATTATTCCATTGTGTTTAATTTCTGTTGAAGCCAATACACAAATATCTAAAGGGTCTTTATCGCCATCAATTACATTTTTGCATCCGCTTTTTTCAGCTAATAATTTCACGTTATGCTTACAATAAGTTTGCGGAATAAAGCCATATAAACAAGGTGTTACATTGCTAAATTGTTGAATTCGGTCAATTTTTAACCAGCCTGAATTTTTATCCACTTCATATTTGCTATTATCATTTTGAGTTATTTCAATAAAGGCATTTACTAAATCAGGGAATTTTTCACCTGAAGAAATTCCATGCCACGGATGGGCAACATTCAAATTAATATTCATCTTTCAAATATACCTTAATTCCAATTTGTTTTTTGGTAAATTCATGGTATTTCTATTTAACATACTAATTTTATTTTTTTAACTTGCGAACTCAATACTTTTTTCATGAAATTCATTTATATAATTTTTAGTTTTTTTATTCTGATTGAAAACTCAGTTGCTCAAGATTCACTTTTCTTAGAACGACAAATTTCAAATGAGATTGGAAATTTACCTTCTGAAAATATTGATTTATCAAAATTATCACCACATTCTTCCGCATTTTATCAAATTAATTTACGCCGAAATGCATTCGGTATTAAAACAGGGAACCAAAAAATAATAGCTCATACTGCTAATAATTTAGCAATTTATTTCTTCCAGAAAAATGATTTTAGAAATGCTCAAGCTTATATTGAACAAGCTATTCAAGCTCAAAATACTTTAGGTAATTTGAAAGGATTAGCACTTTTTACAGCTCGATTAGCTTTTTTATTTGAACAGCAAAACAATGATGATAGAGCATTAGAACTATATAAGCAATCTCTTCGAAATTTTCAGAATTTAAAATTAGATAAGCAATCAGCTGAAACGAATTATTTAATCAGTAAATTATATGTGAAAATAAATAAAGCTGATGAAGCTGAGCAGTTTTTGAAATCAGGAATTGAAGCAAGTCAAACAGGAAATACAAAAGCTTTAGGAAATAGAATGAGCAATTTATTGCAATCTATTGACCAAAGCCGAAAAGAAAGAAATACAAGATTACTGCAGCTTTTAGCTATTGAAAGTAGTGGCTTTAACGGAATGAGTAATATTCAAAAAGGAAAAGTTTGTAAAGAGATTGGTTTTAATTATTGGGGAGGAAGTGAATTTGAAAAGGCTAATAATTACTTCAATAAAAGTGCAGGTTTTTTTGCTCAAAGTGGTGAAATGCCTGAAAATGAAGAGTTTGCACCTGATATGATTTCACAAGCAGGAATGTTTAAACCAATTGATGCAGGTACTATGAGAGATGCAAGCGAACGCTATGACCAAATAAGAGATAGTATTTTAAAAAGAATGGTTACTGATAAACGTGATAAAACTCAATTAGAAAAAGCCTTAACCACTGCCTATTCAAACCTTTCAAAAGATGAAATCAAACGATTGAATTTATCAACTGATGAATTGATTCATAGATTAATTATCGAAAAAGATTCATTAGCTAAAGCTGAGTTAAATTATAATGAAGATGAAATTATTGCAAAAGAAAATTTAATAAAGCAATTAATGAAAGAAAAGGAATTACAAGCTTTAGCAATGAAAGCAAAGGAATTAGAATTAGAAAAAGGGCGATATTACCGTTATTGGATGTTTGCAGGTGCTGGGC
>JBDKJJ010000227.1:0-5456 GCA_039796635.1 Bacteroidota bacterium | reverse complement strand
CAAATATTTTAATGACTTTTAGTTTTCAAAATTGGTTCGACAAGCTCACCAAGACGGTCAGAGTGAGCTTGTCGAACTATTTTAAACCAACTTTAAACAACTTTATTGTAATTTTGCCATCAATAACAATTTTATGACACCAATTATTGCACCATCCCTTTTATCAGCTAACTTTTTAGAATTAGGAAAAGATATTGAAATGCTAAATCAAAGTGAGGCTGAATGGTTTCATTTTGATGTAATGGATGGCGTATATGTGCCTAATATTAGTTTTGGTTTTCCATTGTTAAAAGCTGTTAGAAAAGCTACTAAAAAATATATTGATGTTCATTTGATGATTGATAAATATGATGCTTACATCAATGAATTTAGAGATGGTGGCGCTGATGGCTTAACCATTCATTTTGAAAATAGTATTCATTTACATCGTTCAATTCAAGCTATTAAAAGCGCAGGAATGAAGGCTGGTGTGGCTTTGAATCCTCATACTTCAGTGGCAGTATTAAATGATATAATTAATGAAGTAGATGTGGTTTTGTTGATGAGTGTAAATCCTGGATTTGGCGGACAGAAATTTATTGAACATACCTATTCAAAAATTGCAGATTGTCATTCTTTAATTCAAGCAAAAAAATCATCGGCTATTATTGAAGTAGATGGTGGCGTTGATTTAAAAAATGCAAGGCAAATTATTCAAAATGGCGCAACAGTTTTAGTGGCTGGCAATACTGTTTTCAGCTCTTCTAACCCAAGTCAAACTATTATTGATTTGAAAGCGTCATAAAAAGCATACTTTAACTTTTAAAGGTTTATAACTACTTGGTATAGCTTAATATCAAATTTCTAACTTTGTTTCAATGGCTAAAAAAGAAACAAAAGATAAGGAATCTGCAAATAAAACAAAGTCAAAGGCAGATGATGGTTTTGCACTCAACGAAACCAAAAAAGAAGATGATATGTCAGTTGGTAATTTTTTTACCGATGGTAGATTTCCTAAAATATTGGGCTTGTTTTTTATTTTATGTAGCGCTTTCATGGGTATTGCGTTTGCTTCCTATTTATCAACTTGGAAAGTTGATCAATCTAATGTTTTTCAATTTAGTTGGCGATTATTATTTGCAGGAAAAGAAGTTGAAGTTGCCAATAGATTAGGAAGATTAGGAGCCATTATTTCTCATCAATTTTTTTATAATGGTCCAGGCATAGCCTCATTTGCTTTTGTAATAATTTTATTCACTTTAGGATTTAATTTATTAACCCGTAAAAATGTATTTCCAGTTGTTCGTATTATGCAATTTAGTTTGTTTGGTATTGTTTGGATAGCTTCAGCATTAAGTTTTTTATTAGCTAAAAATGCTTTTCCGTTTGGTGGTGCAATGGGCGATGCTATTAACTTCTGGACAAATGGATTTGTTGGCACAATGGGTACTGCCTTGAATTTGGTAATCACATTATTGATTTTTTTAACTGTAATTTATAATCTGAATTTTAATGTAAAAGTTCCTTCGGTTAGTAGTTTATCATTTAAAAAGAAAGATGAAAATGAAGAAACTCAAAACGGTTTTAGTTTTGATAACAGCTTGAAAAATGAAGCCGAAGCTATTTTAGATGATGTAAAAGAATCTCAACAAATTACAGAAATTACAGAACCTGAAATTATTCCTGCATTTACTAAAGAACCTTTATTTAAGCCTAATTCGGGTGATGTTGAATTTGAATTGAATACAATTGAGCCTGAAGAAAAAGTAGTGAAAAAAGCCGAAACAGTTATTCCTGAATTAGAAATTGATGAACCGATTATAGCTGAAGAACCAGTTGCTTTAAATATTGTAGAGCCAATTGCTGAGCCTGTTGGCGAAACCAGAAGCACCATTGGTATTACAGAAAAATACGACCCAACTTTAGACTTATCACACTATAAATTCCCAACGCTTGATTTGTTGCAAGATTATGGAATGGAAAGTACTAGCGTAACCAAAGAAGAATTAGAACAAAACAAAAATCAAATTGTAACTACACTTCGTAATTACGGAATTGAGATTGATAAAATTAAAGCTACCATTGGGCCAACTGTTACGCTTTATGAAATTGTACCAGCAGCAGGTGTTCGTATTTCAAAAATTAAAAACTTGGAAGATGATATTGCATTAAGTTTAAGTGCATTAGGTATTCGTATTATAGCACCTATTCCGGGCAAAGGAACAATTGGTATTGAAGTACCCAATATTAAAAAGGAATTGGTATCAATGCGCAGTTTGCTGAGCAGTGAAAAATTTCAGAATGCTCAAATGGATTTACCAATTGCATTAGGTAAAAATATTGCCAATGAAAATATTATTGTTGATTTAGCAAAAATGCCACACGTATTGGTGGCAGGGGCTACAGGGCAAGGTAAGTCAGTAGGTTTGAATGCAATTTTGGTTTCGTTGTTATACAAAAAACATCCATCGCAATTAAAATTTGTAATGGTTGATCCTAAAAAAGTTGAATTGAGTATTTATAAAATAATTGAAAAACACTTCTTGGCAAAAATGCCTTATGAAGAAGACCCAATTATTACCGATACTAAAAAAGTGGTAGCTACTTTAAATTCACTTTGTATCGAAATGGATAGACGATATGATTTATTGAAAGATGCTACTTGTCGTAATTTGAAAGAGTACAACCAAAAGTTTGTTGATAGAAGATTAAACCCAGATAAAGGCCATGAATTTTTGCCTTTTATAGTAGTGGTGATTGATGAGTTTGCGGATTTAATTATGACAGCTGGTAAAGAAGTAGAAATGCCAATTGCTCGTATTGCACAGTTGGCAAGGGCTGTAGGTATTCATTTAATTTTAGCTACTCAGCGTCCGTCAGTTAATATTATTACTGGTACAATTAAAGCCAATTTCCCTGCACGTATTGCCTTTAAAGTGTCATCCAAAATTGATAGCCGAACTATTTTAGATACTGGCGGTGCAGAGCAATTAATTGGTAAAGGAGATATGTTGATTTCAAATGGTGGCGAATTAATTCGGGTGCAATGTGCTTTTTGCGATACACCTGAAATTGAAAAAATTACTGAACATATTAGTCGTCAGCAAGGCTATGCCACTGCACATTATTTACCTGAATACGAAGACCCTAACGATCCTAACAAAGGCGATATTGATTTAGGTGGTGAACGTGATGAGTTTTTTGAAGAAGCTGCAAAAATAATTGTACAGCATCAACAAGGTTCTACATCATTAATTCAGCGCCGAATGAAATTAGGTTATAACCGTGCAGGCAGAATTATGGATCAATTAGAAGCCGCTGGCATTGTAGGCCCCAATAACGGCAGCAAAGCCCGTGATGTGAAATATAAAACTGAAGCAGAATTGATGCAGGTGTTGAATACGTTGAAATAGTTTGTTTAAGCTGTAATGGATTTGGAATCCTTGGTTTTATAAAATCAATACCGCTGAGGAAAATAACTAAGTGAGTAACTAGGTGAGTATCCAAGTGAGTAACTAAGTGGTTGATAAATTGAATACTTTAATGAGATAAATATCGGAACTCATCTCGAAATATTTTCAAAGCAATTCCATAGTGAGTGGGAACACTGACCACGGCAGAAAATCCTTAGCTCAATAGAATCAGCATAGATATTTCCGCTGCGGCAGATTTTACCACAAATATTGATGCCAATAACAAACTTTGATTAAACACGAATGTGACTGTTGAGCAATCAACCACCATTTTTGCTAAAGCCTGTTAGGCGTTCGTTGCTTTCCTATCCAAAGTCAAGGACACCAAATGTTTCGTTGTATGGTGTATTCAGGTCAATGAATTGAAATTTTGGATTTGTATGTTCTTTTAAAAGATTGTAGATTTTAAAACTTTCTGTGTCTGATGAAAGATAAAATTCAACTAACTTTTCACAATCGGCTTGTGCAAATAGTTTGGTGTCGTTTGGAATAATATTTCTCTCGTTCAGTTTAAGTTTTCCTTTATTTTGAAATACTATTCTTGCAAATTCTCCTGTTCGTTTTGAATGGTCAAGATTAAAAGGCACAATTTGAAGATTTTTTAATGGTAATTCGTGAATGTCGCCACCAACACAATATTCAGCAATGGAAATTGTTGAAATCATCATTGCGATTTCATGTTGAATAAAATAACGAAAATAGTTGTCAGCGTTTTTGTAAAGTGGACTTTCGTCATTTAGAAAACGTAGAAAAAAGCTGGTATCAAGTAATACAGATTTATGCGTCATAACCTCCTCTAATTTCAGTTAACCAATTATCTGGATTGACATTTCCAAGCCAAGATTTCTTTGCTTTATCCCTTAAACTTTTCAAATAAAATTCATCGTATTTAGGTTGATAGTCAACAAGTTCAATAAATTTTAAAGTTGCCGTGTCAATTTCGCCTGTTTCAGAGTGTTGCTTTCCAACTGCTCTAATTCCAAGTGTTTTATAAAGCAAGTTGTCTTCGTATTCTTCTAAAAAACTAATAGGTGTCTGCACCCTTACAGTTCCTAAATCTTCAGTATAAATGTGAATGTTAGCTTTGTCTTTTCCTCCTGCATTAGTTACTTTTCCATAAAAATAAAATTCAGCTTCTGCCCAAATAGCTTCTGTTCGCTTAAATTTTGTTGTTCTGTCAACGTTTACTTCGTTTGTATTGTCAAGAGAAGTTTTGATACTAAAAACATAGTTTCTTTTTGAAGCAATGTCTTGTATGTTTTCAAATGCTTTTGCTGTTGAAAGGTCCAAAAAGTCAATGTTCTGAACTTGATTAACTTGTCCAATAATAGCATTGAAGCCAATTATGTATTGAATTGAAGTTTTTAGTATGTGTTTTACAGAGCCTTTCTCAATGCTATAACTTATCGTAGGTCTGTCTTTTTTTTCGTTAGGGTAAAGTAGGTTTTCCGCATTTTCAAGTATAGAAATTATTTCCCGAATATCGTAATTGTCAGGTGATAGTTCAAGGTTTCCCTTTGAGCCACTAATTCTAATTTCTATGTAACCTAATTTGTCCACGATGCAAATTAACAAACATTTTTTTAGATTGTCATTAAGGTTTTGTCAAAAGTTGAAGATTGGTAAGTGGTTCGGTGGAATGACGCCCAACTTACTTATAAGGGAAGTTTTAATAATACCCAGTTTCCTTTTATTTTAATTCGAGGTATTACTTACCCTTCATCATGTTCGGTAAGCCAACGATTTAACAATGCTGTTTTTTGTGGTTGCATGTGGTTGTTGTTTTGTTGTAATCGCTGACGGAACACTTCATATAAGGTTACAGCACATGCTACTGAAATATTCAAACTACTAATCATGCCTATTTGTGGTATAAAAATATTGCCATCGCATTTAGCCAATAATTCAACGCTTACACCATCATGTTCGTTGCCAAATACTAACGCTATTGAATCAGTAGTAAAATTATTTTGATATAAATCTACAGCGTCAGCATTTAAGTGT
>JBDKJJ010000226.1:0-10224 GCA_039796635.1 Bacteroidota bacterium | reverse complement strand
TAATGAACTCTCTGATCAGACACAATTTTCGATTCAACAATTACATATAGATGTAAATTACGTTGATGGTATTGAAATGAATTTTGAAAAATTTAAAGAACTAGAGATTAGAGAAAATTTTCGTGATGGGTTCTATGTAAGCTATGAGGAAGGTAAATTTATTTGCGGAACTGAAATTGAAAAAATGTCAAAATCCAAGCGGAATGTTGTCAATCCTGATGACATGATTGCTCAATATGGTGCTGATACTTTCCGCATGTATGAAATGTTTTTAGGTCCAATCGAATTGAGCAAACCTTGGGATACCAAAGGCATTGAAGGCGTTAGCAGATTCTTACGTAAGTTTTGGAATTTGTTTGTAGATGAAAATGGTAATTTAAAAGTTGTAAATGATACAATCGAAACTGCCTTTTCTCCCTCTCCTTTGGAGAGGGCTGGGGTGAGGTCTGAAAGCGGTGAAGCCGAATTAAAAATTCTACACAAAACCATCAAAAAGATAAATGAAGATATTGAAAAGCTAAGTTACAACACTTGCGTTAGTCAGTTTATGATTTGTGTGAACGAATTGCAAGCCATGAAATGCAACAAACAAAGTGTGTTAGAACCATTGTTGATTTTGTTAAATCCCTTTGCGCCATTCCTGACTGAATATTTATGGAAGCAATTAAATCATGCTGAAAGCATTATTGATGCTGCATTTCCACAACATGATGAAAAATATTTGATAGAAAATTCTTTCAGTTATCCTGTTGCGATTCAAGGAAAAACCAGATTGAATATGGAGTTTGCTTTAGATGCTGACCCAAAAGAAATTGAAGCAACCGTATTAGCCGATGCAACCGTTCAAAAATTTATGGAAGGCAAACCACTCAAAAAATTCATTTTCGTGAAAGGAAAAATGATTAATGCAGTTGTGTGATTCTGATTAAAATTCAAATTCCATTTTTTGAAAACATCAAAAGAAAACCGCCATCTTATTTTTCAGCAACCACTACATCAACAATATAAAGTAGTTCATAAAACTATTGATGGTGTTGTGTTACAGCATATTTTAGTAAATGAAGATGAAAGTGATTTTGAAACGCTTCTATTGGTGTCGAAAATTTTATTGAAGCAATTTTAATTAATTGAATTGTTACCTATGCTTTTTGAAAAAGAATCAGAGTTTCGGTTGAAGGTGTTACCAATAGCAAAGCACAATAAAAACACTGATTTAAGAATTGATAATAATTATTGGGAAGTGGAATTGCCAAGCTTTCCCTATTCCTTCAAACGCATTGACCAACGCTTACGTAAGGTAGCACATCAAGCAGACCATGTAATTTTGTTTTTCAAAAAATCTTTCTCATTAAAAACAGTTCAAACTGTTGCTGATGGAAAACTGAAAAGTACAATCAACTTAAAAAGCGTATTGGTTATTATGAATAATGAAGTAGTACTTTATTTAAAGAAATAAAAAAACCCTTCCGTTTTGCAGAAGGGCATGGTCCAACACGTATGCTGATCCAATCCTAAGGAATGATATATTAAAATATTTGCCAAGTTTTTTTGAAAATTATTTAAACCAAATTTTAATATGGTTGTTCATATTATAGATGAAGAAAATAATTACTTAATACGATACATTAATTTTAATAAAAAAATTAATGTAGTAATATAAAATCACTCTTTCCCTTTTTCGCCAACAAATTGGTGGTTGGTATCTTTAAACAATATATTAAACGTAGTTAACGAACCATAAATACGGGTAATGTATTGTTGCATTTCTACTTTTTCTTCGTCAGTAAGAACTGAGTGAGCATTTATCTTTTGCTCTAATACTCTTAATCTATCACGAAGCATTACGATTTTATGGAAGAATGCAGTTATCGGAACATCTTTAGCTTTTAAGCCTTTATCGGCAGGTTGTAATAGCATAGTGCCCCCAATGTATTTAGGAGCAATGCTTACAATTTCTTGCACATCAGCCCATTTCATTAGTATTTCACTTAATTTCATTTCAATTGAATCAAATGAAACAGCATCATGCTCAGGCTCAATGGCTTCAATTAATTCTAAGCCTTCAAAAGTTCTGCTAATTTCTTTAACACCAATATTGAAAAACGAAATAGTGAAATATTCTAAAGATATTTTCATTAAAATACCTTCGCCAAAATCAGTATGACGCAGTCGGCTTCCAATGCCCAATGAGCTTACCATTTAAAAATGATGAAATTGAAAATTAAATTACGTTGAATGCTTTTGCTAAAAATACGCCAGCAAAAGGTAATAAAACCCAGAAAAATTGTGGAGCGAATACTAATAAAGCTATTACACCAGCTGTAAATCCTAAGCCTAATATCCAGTTAACCCCGTTTGGTAAATTTTCTATATTCATAATGAAAAGAGTATGATTAATTTTTGGTTGTGCAAATGTACTAAGTAGAATTGTAATAATTAAAATTTTTATTTCGAATATTAATTTGGGTTTATGTAGGAATAAGATTAATAAATCTTACTAACTGAACATCGCCTCTAAAACCTTGTATCTATAACTGAAAATTTGATTCAATTTTGGTTTTACTAAAAGCCCATGAAATAAATTACCGAACCAGCCAAATGGTAATTTGTAATGCACAATATCCGTCATTTCTACACCGCCATCTACTTCTTTAAAATGATGTTCATGATGCCATAAAGCATAAGGTCCGAATCTTTGCTCATCAATAAAAAGATGTGGCTCGTTTACTTGTGTAATTTCCGTAAGCCAATCGAATGTAATATTTTTAAATGGACTTACCTTGTAAATAATCATTTGCCCAGCATAAACTTTTGAAGGCAATGCAGAATTGATTTTAAAACTTAAATCATCAGGTGTGATTTTGTTTAAATTTTCAGGGGTGCTAAAAAAATCCCAAGCCTTTTCCATACTAATAGGTAAAAACTGTGTTTGCTTGATGATGTGAATCATGTGGTTTTTTATGATAAACAACAATCACATTAATAAGTTTTTGAATTTTGAAAGTATAAATTAATTATCCATTGCCTTGCAAACCACCTGTGTGTATGGCAAGTATGTTACTTCCACTTTTAAAATATCCTTTTTCAATTTTATTCCAAATGGCATACATCATTTTTGATGTGTAAACCTTATCGGTAGGTAATTGTAGGTTGTTGTTCAGAAAATTCATGAAGTTAATTAATGTCGGATTGGTTTTGCCAAATCCACCAAAATGGTAATCAAGCCATAATTCAATATTACTTTTTGTTGAAAACACTTCGATTTCATCTTTTAAGTAAGCTCCGTTTTTTACAGCACAAACACCAATTATTTTTTGAGAAGATAAAGCTGAATTGCTTATACCAGCTATGGTTGTGCCATTTCCAACAGGTACAATTATATGCGAAAATGAATTTGACTTGTTTAGCAAACAAGGTAATTGTAAAATTTCTTCGCAGCCCTTTACACCCAATGATGTATGTCCGCCTGATGGAATCCAGTAGGTATTTTTATCTGATAAATGATTTGCATTTTTTTCTTCAATTTCATATTCTTCATTCGATAAAAAAAATAATTGCATCTCATTTTTTTTTGCATTCACTAAAGTTGGATATAGGGTGTAATCACCATTAAACCTTACTTTACCAATAGTTGAAATATTATTCTGAATGCCAAACGAAGCCAAAGCTGCTAAATGATTTGACCAAGGCCCACCAAATGATCCAATTGATGTGAATCCTTTTTTTAAAGCATCATCAACATGATGTTTTAGTTTGAAGAATTTATTGCCTCCCCAATCCGAGTGAATTAAATCCAACCTTAATATAAAAAGTGAAACCTGATTTTCAGTGAGTAAATTATGATTGATTTGCTGTAAATAATTTTTTGAAATATCAGGCAAAATCATATAGCATCACTAAAAATACCATATACCCCTTCTCTGATGTAGAAGGGGTAAGGGGATGAGGTCATTAAAAAAGAATTTTTAGTGGTGCTCATATCAAATAAAACTAAGTTGAGATTTGAGTTTTATATTTTCAATTATGCTTTCAACTTGTGCTGAACCATCAATTTTTATAGCACATTTATCATAGTACGGCTGACGCAAATAAAATAACATTTGCATTTCAGCTTTTAAGTTTGAAGCATTCATTGATTTTAGCAAAGGTCTTTTTTCAATTTCTTCTGATTTATTAAGCCTTTGAAACAATGTATCAAAGCTGTTTTCAACGAAAACAGTTGTTCCATTTTCATTCATGAAATTTAATGATTCAGATTTAGTAACCGTACCACCACCGCAGGCAATTACAATATTATCATAAATCAATAAATCATTTAGGTATTCTAATTCTAATTCTCTGAAATAACTTTCGCCCCATTGACTAAAAATTATCGGGATTTTTGTAAAAGTTTTTTCTTCAATAAATTCATCTAAATCAACATACAAACAACAAAGCTTATTTGCTAAAGCTTTGCCAATAGTGCTTTTTCCGCTCCCCATAAATCCATTCAAATAAATTCTCATAAAAAACTATAGTGGTTTAATCACCTGCAAAGTAAATCTATTTATGGGTATAAACCATATTGTATCATTAATCACAACTCACATAAAAATGCTGATTGTTTATTAAATTGAATGAATAAAATATCTATATACTTACATTTGCTTCATAAATTTTATTCAAATGAAAATTATTCCTGGCGAAGTGCCAACTGGTAAATTACATGGCTACATGCTGAGCGCCATTGCTCCACGACCAATTGCTTTTGCAAGTACCATTGATAGCGAAGGAAATAGCAACTTAGCACCTTATAGTTTTTTTAATGCATTTGGCAGCAATCCTACTACACTTATATTTTCCCCGGCTCGTAGAGTTAGAGATAATACTATAAAACATACTTTAGAAAATGTAATGGAAAATAGTGAAGTTGTGATTAATGTTGTAAACTATGCTATGGTTCAACAGATGAGCTTGGCAAGTTGCGAATATCCAAAAGGGATAAGTGAATTTGTGAAAGCAGGATTTACACCAATAGCTTCTGAAAAAATTAAACCGTTTAGAGTAGCTGAATCGCCTGTGCAGTTTGAATGTAAAGTTAGAGAAGTGATTGAAACAGGTAATGAAGGTGGGGCTGGTAATTTAATTGTTTGCGAAATATTAGTGATGCATATCAATGATAATGTATTGAATGATAATTTGCAAATTGACGCTAATAAAATTGATTTGGTGGCACGAATGGGTGGCGATTTATATTGCAGAGCAACTGGCAATGCATTATTTGAAGTAGAAAAACCTAATATTAAATTAGGAATTGGTATTGATCAATTACCATTTGAAATACGCAACAGTGCTATACTTTCAGGAAATGATTTAGGGATGTTGGCAAATGTTGAAACAATGCCTGTTGTCGAAAAATCGAATTCGTATGCCAATACTTCAATTGAACAAAAACATTCGTTAGCCAAACAATTATTGGCCGAAAAAAATGTGATTGAAGCTTGGAAAATTTTAATGAGTTAAAAATTAATTATTTATGAAATTACATGTAATTGAAACAGGTACTTTTAAATTAGATGGTGGAGCCATGTTTGGGGTTGTGCCTAAAAAACTTTGGAAAAATTTGGTACCACCTGATGAAAATAATCTTTGCACATGGGCTTTGCGTTGTATGTTGGTGGAAATTGATAATAGAAAAATATTGATTGATTGTGGATTAGGCGATAAGCAAGATGCAAGATTTTTCAGTCATTACGAACCTGTTTATCATTATACTTTGCATCAGGAATTGAAAAAACTGAATCTAACAGCTAATGATATTACAGATGTTTTTTTAACGCATTTGCATTTTGATCATTGCGGTGGAGCAATAATTAGAAATGAAGATGGGAAACTTTTACCTACTTTTCCTAATGCTACCTATTGGAGCAACGAAGCACATTGGAAATGGGCTACAGTACCTAACAACAGAGAGAAAGCAAGTTTTTTAAAAGAAAACATTTTACCTATTCAAGAAAGTGGATTGTTGAAATTTGTGCCAGTAGAAAAAGATGTAGAATTATACAAAGGCTTTAAAATAAAATTTGCCTACGGACATACAGAAGCTATGATGTTGCCACAATTAGAAATGGATGGAAAAACAATAGTTTATATGGCTGATTTATTGCCTTCAGCAGCACATATTCCTTTACCTTATGTGATGGGCTATGATATGCGACCGTTGGTTACTTTACAAGAGAAAGAAGTTTTTTTAAAAGAAGCAGCCGAAAAAAATTATACCCTGTTTTTTGAACATGATAATATGAATGAATGCGCCACGGTAAAGCAATCTGAAAAAGGAATTATATTGGATACAAAATTTGCTTTGAATGATTTTTTGATGAAGTAAATTTGATTTGCCTATTCAAACACTTTCCCATTTATCACCATTTTATTAATCAGCGTTTCACCAAAAGAATAAGGAATAACCGCATAACTATTAATGGGTTTGGTAATAAAGAAATTGGCTTTTTTCCCAACAGCTATTGAGCCAACTTCATTTTGTAATTCTAAAGCAAAAGCAGCATTAATCGTTGAGGCATTGATGGCTTCTTCAGGCAACATATTCATTTGCGTACAAGCCAAACTAACCACAAAATTCATATTCCCTGAAGGGCTACTACCAGGATTATAATCGCTTGCTAATACAATTGGCAAATCAGCATCTATTATTTTTCGAGCTGGTTGAAAAGGTAACTTTAAAAAGAACGCAGCCGATGGCAACAACACAGGCAAAGTAGTAGAACCTTTTAAGGCATGAATTTCGTCATCGCCTAAACACTCTAAATGGTCAACTGAAATGGCTTTATGTTTTACACCAATTTGCACTCCACCTGAATAATGCAATTGATTCGCATGAATTTTTGGTGCTAAATTATATTGTGATGCAGCACTTAATAATTCATCGGTTTCATCTACACTAAAAAATCCTTGTTCGCAGAATACATCAAAATAATCAGCTAATTTTTCTTTAGCTACTTGGGGTAAAATTTCATTTTTGATAATATCTAAATAGCCACGATGATTTTGTTTGAACTCAGCAGGATAAGCATGAGCAGCCAATAACGTAGCTTTGATAGGAATGGGTGATTTTTCTTTTAATCGTTTGATTACTCGAAGCATTTTTAATTCAGATTCAACGGATAAGCCATAACCACTTTTTATTTCAATAGCCACGGTTCCCATTTTAATTACGTTCATCAATCGGTGCCAAGCACTTTCAAATAATTCATCTTCGGTAGCATTGGCAATTTTTTTAGCAGAGTTCAAAATTCCGCCTCCACGTTGGGCAATTTCTTCATAACTCAATCCTTTAATTCTATCTACAAATTCTTCTTCACGAGTGGTGGCAAACACTAAGTGCGTATGACTATCTACCCAACCTGGCGAAACTACACATCCTTTTGCATCAATAATTTCAGTAGTATTTTGAAAGTTAATAGGCAATTCATCCATTTTACCAATAGCGGTAATGCAATCTTTTTCAGCATACAAATAAGCATTTTCCATTACTGAAAGTTGAGCCAATTCTTTCCCTTTGATTACTTTGTTTTCAGCAGATGAAACACCAATTAATTGCTTTATATTTTTTATGAGTATTGACATCGTATTATTTTGAAAGCTGCAAACTTATGGAATTTTAACAACTTTAAATTTAATGATGTGAGAAGGCAATTTATCAATGAATAAATTAATTTTTATACTTCTAGTAAATGAAATAAATAAATAAGTCTGTTCCTCTGTTATCGGAAGACAAACTCTGATAATGGATCAATGCCTATCAACGTTTGTAAAGCAATGCCATCAAAAGTTAAAAGTTGTAGTAGTTGTTCATTTTTTATAAACCAAAATTATCTGCTTCTGAAAAGCTTAAAACTCAATAAGAACAACTATCTATAACAGGTGTAATACCGTTTACGTTTTCAATATAGTCCATCTTGAAGAAATCGGGAGGTTTTACTCATTTGTACTATTCTTAAACTGTATCGGCATTTACCACTTCACAACTCCAAAATAGTTTGGGCTATTTTGTTGTTGGAATTGGTATAAAATGTTTTGAACGCTATGAATTTGTAACTTAATATTCTTTAATAGTAGTATTAAAATCAACAAATTACATCTATTAGTTTATTTCATGAAAACCCTATACAAGCAAGCAATTGTGATAAAATCTGATGAATATATAGTTAAATAATTGAGGAGGCTAATCGAAACGGAATATTGCTAATTACATTGTTTTATAATGTAAGGTTACAAAGTTGAATTTATTCTGTCAAATTAGTAACTTGGCAATTCTCTAAAACTACTTATGCTCGTTAATTATTAATACAGAAGAGATATAGGCTCTACTAAAAATTATGTGCTGAAGCAATTTAGAGTTTTTTGCGCCTATGTTCAATGTTATGTTAACGATATACTTTAAAGTGTGACTTAACTTAATTCTCTTTTAATAATTTATCAATAACTATTTTCAAAAATCCATAATATTAATGTTTGTTTATCTTTGAACTAGCAATTTTGTTATATCTTTCAAAATAAATAATTTTAAATATGAAAAAAAATATCATTTTAATCATATTCATTGTAATTAAGAATTTTGCTTATTCGCAAAATATAGCACCTAATCCTAGTTTTGAAGATACTTCAGGAGCTTATACAAAAACCGGAATTATATATATACCAGCTACTTATTGGAATTCTTTCGGAAACTCTCCTGATTTTTTTTATACAGGAAACTACGATTTTTCTGGTGTGCCAAATAATGGTTTTGGATTTCAGATTCCGCATTCGGGAAATAATTATTGCGGAATTTACTCCTATTTGGATTTTGTAAATAAACGACCTTATAGAGAATTTATTGGAGCAAAACTAATTGAAAATTTAGAAATAGGTAAACGTTATTTTGTGAATTTAAAAGTCAGTTTAGCCGATAGTGCAAATTGTGGAACAAATAATATTGGTGTAAAATTTTCTAATCAAATTTATTCAGATTCAAACTCAGTAAGAATTAACAATAAACCGCATATTCGGTCGCAAAAAATTATTCTTGAAAAAAATAAATGGGTATCAATTTCAGGTTCATTTGTAGCTGATTCTACATATAATTACTTAATAATTGGCAATTTTAATGATGATAACTCAACTCAAAGAACAATTTTGAAAGGATTGGATTGTACAGCCTATTATTATATTGATGATGTTTGCGTAAGTACTGATTCCTTGTTATGCAACAGTGATTTTGATTCTACATTGTTAAAATATAATGTAGTATTGTATCCTAATCCAACATTGGATAAGTTTAAATTAGATTCAAAAGAAAAAATTGATAAATCTTCAATTAGAATTTATGATGTATGGGGTAGAGAAATTACGGCTGGAGTAGGTTTAACTCCTTCTGTAAATAAACATCAAATTTATTTTGATGTATCCATGATTCCAGCCGGAATGTATGTAATTAAATGTACGGATGATGCTTTAATTAATTATCAACTTAAATTTATTAAGTTATAATTAATCAACATACTTTTTAAAAATTACTGAGGCATTATGTCCGCCAAAACCAAATGTGTTGCTCAACGCTGCATTAACGGTTCGTTTTTGAGCTGTATGAAAAGTAAAATTTAATTTTGAATCAAATTGTTCATCATCAGTAAAGTGGTTAATAGTTGGTGGTACAATATCATTTTTTACCGCTAATAAAGTTGCAATGGCTTCAATTGCACCAGCGCCACCTAATAAATGCCCTGTCATTGATTTTGTACTACTAATATTTAATTGATAAGCATGTTCGCCAAATACTTGTTGAATAGCTTTTGATTCACTTACATCACCTAATGGAGTAGAAGTACCATGAACATTGATGTAATCTAAATCTTCAGGTTTTAAGTTAGCATCAATCAATGCATTTTTCATTACGTTTAAAGCGCCTAATCCTTCAGGATGCGGAGCTGTTAAATGATGAGCATCAGCCGTCATTCCACCACCTACTATTTCAGCATATATTTTAGCTCCACGAGCTTTTGCATGTTCTAATTCTTCTAAAATTAATCCACCAGCACCTTCACCCATTACAAAGCCATCACGTTCTTTATCAAATGGTCGGCTAGCTGTTTGTGGTGAATCATTTCTAGTTGATAAGGCATGCATGGCATTAAATCCACCTACACCACTTTCGTTTATAGCTGATTCGCTACCACCTGTTAAAAT
>JBDKJJ010000225.1:0-4872 GCA_039796635.1 Bacteroidota bacterium | reverse complement strand
GGGGGAATAATACATCGCAACTTTGAAATTGATTTTTATAAAAAGAAAGCGTTTGAAATTTATCGTGCGCTAATCCCACTTTACAAAGGTTGTAAATCCCGATGAATCGGGAGGGCAAGGGCGATTGAAAAAAATGTATTTTAAATTAATTGGAAGCAATACCAATTCCAACAACAAAATAGTCCAAACTATTTTGTTGTTGTGAAGGTAAATGCCGATACAGTTTGAAAATAGTACAAATGAGTGAAACGTCCTGATTTCTTCGGGATGGACTATATTGAAAACGTAATCGGTATTATAACATCATATATTCACACACACCCAATAGATTATTGAAAAATCGAATTCTAAAAATCGGTAGTGATAGAAAGATAAGTTCTACGAGGCAAAATGGTTCCATTATCAACGCCATGAGCAAAATCTAATCGTACAAAATAGCCAAATAAATACGAACGAATGCCCCAGCCATAGCCCATTACAATTGGGTTGCGGTAATATTCTGTTTCGATGGTTATAGGGCTGTTAGGATTTTGAATTACATCGGTAAACGAAACTTTGGCTTTGGTGCTTAATGGCGATGGCCCTGTCCAGGCGCTGCCTACATCATAAAAACCAATCAGCTGAAAATTGGATAAAAACTGACTACGTTGTGGTCGTTTGCTAAACACTGAATAAATAGGAAATCTTAATTCAGTATTCAATACAAAAAAACTATTTCCATTTCTTACATTTTGCTGAAAGCCACGAAGATTAGTAGCCAAAGTTTGATACTGATAATTTTGTGTGTTGTTTACAGGGTTGGCATTATCAAATTTATCTTTTAATGAATACCAACTATCTACTCCGCCTAAGTAATACAACAATTTTTCTTTACCAAATGAAGTGCTCATGGCAAATCTGTTTGCCCAAATTAAATTGCGATATAGTTTTTTGTAATAACGAATATCGCCACCAGCCACATTCATATTTTTCGAACTACCATTTATCATTTGATAATGCTCGGCAAAAAATTTATAACGCCAGCCATTGTATATATTTAATGCAGGGTTGCGGCTGTTATCATGCACATATTCAATTCGTAAAATGCTCCAATAATCATGTTGGTTTTTTAAGTTAAGCGATTCAGTATTGGTAGATAAAAAATTTCGAGTATCTCGGCGTAAGTTGATGTTTGCACGTATC
This sequence comes from Bacteroidota bacterium, assembly GCA_039796635.1. GTDB lineage: Bacteria > Bacteroidota > Bacteroidia > Chitinophagales > CAIODY01 > CAIODY01. The sequence goes on along the minus strand of JBDKJJ010000225.1, from coordinate 3,690 downwards.
GAACGAAAAACATCTAAAGGATAATTCCATTGCGATTCTAACAAATCGGTAATAGAATTAATGCTTAAATTACCTGATGTATTGGTAGTTCCAAAATATGATGAACTTACTTTTTCTTGTTTATGATAATAAGTAAATTGTTTATCTAATCGCTTTTTCAAATTTTGATAACGAATAAAAAATGCAGGCTTAGTAAGATTACTTGGAATGCTTACACCACCTTGAAATCTATAATCTTCCATAGCGTCTTTAATATCCATTCGCATCCACATGCTTAATGGTTGTTCATTAAATTGTGGTGTGCCAATATATGGCTCATAAATTTTGAACATAGATGCTTTATCTAATTGCGTATAAAATGATGAGCTATAAGTGTGTAAACGATAAGGGGTAATTTTGCTATTCTTCCAAATTGGTTCTTTAATAAAAACTGTTTCAGTATCTGCAAAAATAAAAGTTTGTGTATCCCATGGCATCACAAATTCATTTTGAAAAACAGAATGAAAAGGATTGCTTCGGGCTGATTGCAAAGTATCATATACTAAATCTTCTTTTGTTGCAGATGATTCTTTGTTGCTTGTATTTGAAGCCGCAGCATTTATTTCAGCAGCTAATGTTTTCATGCGGAAAGATGTGTTTGACAAAACAGGTTCGCCTTTGATACTATCTCTAACAGGTATTTTAAAATAAGCCATTTTATTGCCTTGTCTGAAATTTTCTAAAATGAATTTAGATTTATTAGGAACATCAATAGCCGTGATGGAAGTGTTGTAATTGGTTGAGGTAAAAGTTCTAAAAGTATCCTTATAAATATTTTGATATTGAATGCTATCAATAAAATTGTTAGGAATGTTTTTATACCAAGCAGTTGTAATATTTCTTGGGTTAGTGATAGTAGAATCTTTAAAATAAACAACGGTATCAGTACGCTGAAAAATACTATCAAGCCTTGCATAGTAGCGATTGTTAATTCCATTTTTATCACTTGAAAAAATCAAATAATTTCTATTGTATTGCTGCGGATAGGTTTCGTTAAACTTTGCACTACGCCAAATTCTTGTAGTTTTTTTTGTTCTTAAATTATAAAAGAAGGCATCGTAATTAGCCAATGGCAAAGTGGTATCAATACTTTGCGACCTTATGGTATCACGTAATCTGTTAGATGAAAACACAATTCCTTTTCTGCCACCTAATTGAGCATAATGAGGATTTTTATCATCCCAAAAATCATTAGTAATGGCAGTAGTATTACCTGTTAAAAAATTGTATAAATAAATATCGCTGTTGGCTCCTTTAGTAGCTGAAAGTAGCAAAGTGCTTTTGTCAGTTCCAGGATTCATTTCATACACTTTGCGCAAACCTGAAAACTGACGCTTAGTGGTTTTGCCAGTTTCAATATCATGTTCAACAAAAAATGTTTTTGCTCTGAAAACATAAAATGCAAATAACTTTTTGCCCGTTACATCAAATGTATAAACTGGGTTTTGTTCATCAGTGGGCAATACATTGTTGCGTAAGCCATAGCGTAAAATGGTAGTGCGTTTTTGCGTTTCCTCATTCCATAACACTAATTTAATTCTGCCCATGCTGTTTTCTGTAAATGCTATATGATTGCCATCGGCTGAAAATTTCGCAACGCTATTCACATGTTTTTTACGAAGCTTAACATCCAACAAATATTTGCTATTTGGGTTTTTTCTGGTTGTTGCTTCGGCTTCATAACGTTCTTTATAATATTGAAACCAATCACGATAAGTATCATCAATTGATTTGCTCAACACAAAATTAAATCCTGTTTCCATGCTTCGGTTGATACGAGTGATATACAGAAGGTTTGTTAAAGTGCCAGCATCATATTTTTCATCTACATAATTCCAAAAAGATTCACCAGCAAAAGTGTTGTCAATAGAAGTAAATTGATTGAAATCTTTAATCAATCCGTTGTTAAATAAATCACGTAATCTATCATCTTTATCAACGCTCCATGGCTGAGCAATGTATGAAACCAAACCATCTGTGTACCATGATGGTAAATTTAACAAAACAGCATTTTGCAAAATTTCCGAAAGGTTATCACCGTACATCATGTTATCCATCAGTACTTTGGTAATGCCTTGGCGTATTTGATTATTTAAATGTTGATGGTCGCCATTGAAATAAACAAAAATTTTATTTCCAATCACTTTGTTGTCGCCGCCAACATTGTAGCTTTCGCCTTGTGGATTATAGCCCAAATTACTTTGTGTATAATCATTAATATCTCCAAAAACTAATAATTCAATTTTGTTAGAATACGGAAAATCAAGGTGTTGTTTAATTTCTTCAAAATCTTTTTCAGCGGCTAATACAGCAAACTTTCCTATATCATTTCCGCCTGTACCAAAGTAAGTTATAAAATTTGGCGACTCAACAAAAAACCAACCATGCGGAAAATATTGAACTCGATTTTTTCCGAATTCAATTTGGGTAGATTGCGCTTTTGTATCTTTTAAAAACAAAACCGAAAGAATTACCAATAATATTTTTCCAACTTTATTCATGCTTGTAATGGGTAAAAATAAATAAATTTCACTCAGCTTTTTTGGAAATTTAAAACACTATAACGTGTAAAATGCGATTAGAATATTTCATCTTTCATAATTCACCACTCCTCTCTGTCGGAGATGTATAAGGTGAGGTTATAATAAAAGAATTATGAAAGATGTTCATTGAATTATTCCCTTTTCGATTAGTCAATTTCCTTTTTCGGATAAAGCATAAAAGTTTCAGAATTTACTTTTGCAAAAAAATTAATCATTCATGAAATTATATTTACTAATAGCAGGAATTTTATTCACTACTGTTTCATTTGCTCAGCAAGCATCGGATAGCACAGCCGAAGAAGCCTTATCATTAAATTTATTAAAGAAAGCTCAAACCGCTACACCCATTGGTGGCTATGGCGAATTGCGTTATACTTATGATGCGTTGAATAAAACTGCCGTAACTAATTTAGATAGAGCCGTAATTTTCATGGGGCATAAGTTCAACAATAAAATTTCGTTTTTTAGCGAAATAGAAATTGAAGATGCAAAAATTGCAGGTGGTGAAGCAGGTGGTGAAATATCATTAGAGCAAGCATTTGCTCGATTCGTAGTTAAACGAAATACCTATTTATACGCTGGTTTATTTATTCCAAGAATTGGTTTAATCAATGAAAATCATCTGCCAACAACATTTAATGGTGTAAACCGTCCGTTTGTTGAAACCCTTGTGTTGCCTTCAACTTGGAGAGAAATAGGAATTGGTTTGTATGGCAATATCAAACAAATAAATGGATTACAATATACTTTAGCATTAACCAACGGATTGAACAGTGCTGGTTTTGAAAACGGAAGCGGAATAAGAGGCGGAAGATTTGAAGGTAGAGATGCATCAGCGGCTAACTTGGCTACTTCAGGCTCATTGTTGTACTATGTAAATAATTTCAGATTTCAGTTATCAGGTTATATTAGTGGTTCAGCAGGATTAACTCCAAAAGTTGCCGACAGCTTACAATTAAGCAGTGGCGCTTTTGGTACACCTGTTATGCTTTCTGATTTTAATATTCAATACAATAAAAATGCTTGGTCAATAAAAGCTTTAGCAGCTGCCATCAGCATTCCTGAAGCAAAAGCAATTAACGCTGCCTATACTAACAATACGCCTGAA
>JBDKJJ010000224.1:0-8930 GCA_039796635.1 Bacteroidota bacterium | reverse complement strand
GTGCTCAAAATTTGAAATTTTGATTGATTTTATCTTATTGAATAATCAGTAACAAAAAATGAGTTTTAATATGGTAAGTTTTTAATTTCATTCCGCTGTGGTTTATTGTTTGTCAAATTTCTAAGTACTACTAATAACCGATACAAAAAAAAGCTGCCCTGTTGGGCAGCAGTAATGTTAATATTGTATTGATTTTAGATAATGAGTGTTTAGTTTAGTGGGAGTTTAAATTTTCCGCTCTCGATGTCACGAATAAAGCCCGATAGTTTATCAGTGTCAAGTCTTTTTGCAATTATTCTTTTTCTAGCGTCTAGTAAGTAAATTACTGGAGTTGAATAAATATCGTAATAGTCTCTAAACTTGGTGTTATTATATAAATCAGAAACGTTGATCCATTTTAATTTTTTTTCAGCTATAAATTTTTTCCACAAATCTATATCACTTTCAATTCCAACAGCAAAGACTTCAAAACTTAATCCTGCTTTTTGTGCGCTATCTCTGAAAGAAGAAAGCTTAGGTATTTCTGTTTTACAGTGAGAGCAGGTTGGATCCCAAAATACAAGAGCTGTGTATTTTGAGTTTAAGTTATAAAGCTTTTGAAGTTTTAGGCTTGTATCTGGCATAGTGAGATCGTGAGCAGGACCGAAGAGAATAGTAGGTTTAATTTTATTTACTCTTTCAGTTATTTTAGCTTTTAATGCACTATCAGCCCAGAAAGCCTTGTTAGACAAATAATATTTTTCAGCAATGTGAACAAATATTTTATCAAATCCCATTATTTTACTGGTTTCATAAGTATTGGCAAGAGTGGCTACGCAATATTTAAATACATCTTGATTTACTTCAGCCTTTAGTATAATTGTATCAACAGATATTATGATACTATCAGGAATTTGTGCCGTTAGGTTATTTAGGTATGTATTTAATTTTGTTTGAAATATTGGAGTGCGTAATAATCTTGCATCTGAAAAATTTAAATGATCAAAGTAGTGCGACTTGTAATATTTGTATTGAAAAAGTGAATCAACTATAATCCCGTTTTTATCTTTGGGAGATTCTGGAACTTCTGGTTCTTTCATTGCATTAATTAAAGCTGCCATGAAAGAATTGGGGTGGTCTTTTAGGATGTTTAGACGGTAGGTTTTTACTTCTTTATCAAGATCATTTAGTTGTTCTTTTAATTTTTTTTCTTCTTCTAAGTTACCTTTATTTGATTCAAGTGCAGAGCGATATTTTGCTGATTCTTTTGACTTTAAGCCTAAAAATTTTTGATGGCCGATGAATAGTTCATTTTCAGGTGAATTAACAATTTTCATATTTCCTACATAATCAATAGTGTCTGTTTCAATGGTGAAGTGTTGATCATTATCTGTGATGGCAATTTCGAAATATGTTTTGTTGGGAAGTACTATAAGATAAATTCCTCCTTCTAATTTTTCTGTACCCTTAAAGGTCATCCATCCGTTTTCATCGGATTTAACCGTATCGCGAACATATTGTTTATCACCATAATGGTTACCGAGGTAAAATTCAGAATTGGCTAATGGACTAACCCTAACTTTTATTTCATATCCGGTTGGATTTTCGGCTTGGGATAAATTTGAATAACCGAATGAAATAAACAGGTAGAATAGGGCTCTTAGAATTGTCTTTATTTTAATCATAAATTAATAATGTTGATTTTTAAAATTACGAATTAATAGATGTTTATACTAAGTTTTGAACGCAAAGTTAAGAGCACAATGAGGCAATTCATGTTATTATCATGAATTTACACCAAAAATTTTCTGTTTATAGGTTTCCTCTGAGGGCCTGTTCGCGTTCTATTGCCTCAAACAATGCCTTGAAATTTCCTTTTCCAAAGGACTTAGCACCCTTTCTTTGGATTATTTCGTAAAAAAGGGTAGGTCGGTCCTCAACCGGTTTAGTAAAAAGTTGAAGTAAATAACCTTCGTCATCACGATCAACAAGTACACCTAATTTTTTAAGGGTTTCAATGTCTTCATCAATTTTGCCAACTCTAGTTTGCAAATCATCATAATATGTAGTAGGTACTTTTAAAAATTCCACTCCTCTATTTTGTAACTCTGCTACAGTTTCAATTATATTGTTAGTTAATAGTGCCATGTGTTGTACACCGGCTCCATTATAAAATTCAAGATACTCATCTATTTGTGATTTTTTCTTTCCTTCAGCAGGTTCATTGATTGGAAATTTCACATAACCATTTCCATTGCTAACAACTTTGCTCATTAGTGCACTATATTCTGTACTGATGTCTTTGTCATCAAAGGTTATTATCATTTTAAATCCTAATACATCTTCATAAAATTTCACCCAACGGTTCATTTCGCCAAGTTCTACATTCCCTACACAATGATCTATTACTTCTAGCCCTACGGGTTTAATTTTGAAGTTAGGTTTTGCCATCTTGTATCCAGGCATAAAAGGTCCACTATAATTTTTCCGTTCTATGAATTTATGGATGGTATCACCATAAGTATGAATTGAAGCAAACTTTAGTTCACCAAATTCATCTTTCAAAGTGGTTGGTTGAGTATGTGCTTTTGCCCCTCTGCTCATGGTTTCGTAAAATGATTTTTCAGCATCGTCAACCCAAAGTGCTAAAACTTTGACTCCGTCTCCATGTCTTGCTACATGTGTGGTGGCTTCATGGTTGGGATTCAAGGCGGTGGTTAAGACAAGTTTAATTTTACCTTGTTTTAAAACATAACTTGAAATTTCCTTGATTCCAGTTTCTGGCCCTGCGTATGCTATCAATTCAAATCCAAAAGCATGTTGATAATAATAGGCACTTTGCTTGGCATTGCCGACATATAGTTCAACATGATCGGTTCCGAGAAGTGGTAGAAAGTCTTGCTGCATCAGGATAGTATTTTTTGTAAAGGTGTAAAATTAAATTTTTTATTCCAAAAATTCAGTTTGTAGTTTTACTTAGGTGGCTGTTTAGTTGTAAATTATATTCGATTATATTTGTATATGGTAAAAAATGTGATGATGGCATTCTTGTATATGCTATTATGTGAAAGTGCTATGGGCAGTTATGTTTTAGTTGAGATGGACGAATCGCAAAAGAACCACCTCAAGGCATACGGAATTGCTTATGATGTACTTAAGGACGGGTTAGAAGTTCAATGGTTATTAAACTACAGGGGTGGAAGTTTCTTGTTACCTGGATTGGTAACGCTTGAAAATGAATGTAAGGTAAGAGGGGTTTCCTATAGCATGATAGCTGATGGTGCTGCTGCAAAGATTATCAATGAAATCAGCAGTCCTGAAATAAACATGGAGATCGTTAAATTGGAAAAGGCGCCTAAAATTGCGGTTTATTCGCCCAAAAGTAAGTTGCCTTGGGATGACGCAGTAACATTAGCACTCACTTATGCAGAAATTCCATATGATGTTGTTTATGATGAGGAGGTAATCCAAGGTATGCTCCCTAAGTATGATTGGTTGCACCTGCATCATGAAGATTTTACAGGGCAATATGGTAGATTTTGGTCTGCCTATAGGAATGCAGCATGGTATCAAGAGGATCAAAGAGCACAAGAGGCCATGGCGGTAAAACTTGGGTTTTCTAAGGTTTCACAGATGAAGTTGGGTGTTGCATTGAAAATTAAAGAATTTACCGCAGGAGGTGGTTTTTTGTTTGCTATGTGCTCAGCTACAGATTCATATGATATTTCGTTATCAGCCCAAGGTATTGATATTTGTGCAGAGATGTTTGATGGTGATGCAGCAGATGCAGGCATGAACGGAAAATTAAGCTATGATAATGGATTTGCATTTAGAAACTATAAATTAAGTACTAATCCAAGTGAGTATGAGTTTAGTGAAATTGACAATCAACCTCCTAAGCGCACTTTACCCAGGACAGATGATTATTTTACTTTATTCGATTTCTCGGCCAAGTGGGATGTAATTCCTACAATGCTGTGTCAAAATCACGTGCAAGTAATCGCAGGATTTATGGGACAGACTACAGCCTTTAAAAAAAGATTTATAAAGCCAGAAGTTTTGATAATGGGTGAAACTAAAGCAGCCGATGAGGCAAGGTATATTCATGGAACTTTTGGAAAGGGAACTTGGACTTTTTATGGAGGACATGACCCTGAAGATTACCAACACCAAGTAGGAGATCCACCAACAGATTTAGCGTTGCACCCTAACAGTCCAGGTTATAGATTGATTCTTAATAATATTTTATTTCCAGCAGCAAAAAAGAAAAAACAAAAAACATAATTTATAATTATACAATTATAATGCAGATAAATAAAATACAGCTGGAAGATGCTTTGTTAAAAATAAATGCAAAAGAATGGTGTGTGATAGATGCAAGAAGTGAGGATGAATTCTTACATGCCCATCTGCCTAAATCCATTAATATTCCATTACTTAATAATAATGAAAGGAAAATTGTTGGCACTTTGTATAAGGGAAAGGGAAGGCAAGCTGCTGTATTGAAAGGATTGGAAATGGTAGGTCCGAGATTTGATAAAATAATAAGTATCATTATTAAGGAAGCAAATGGCAAGGCAGTAATAATATATTGTTGGAGAGGAGGAATGCGAAGCCAAATATTGGCTTGGCTTTGTGGCTTGGCTGGATTGAAGGTGCTTGTTATCGATGGGGGCTATAAATCTTATAGAAGATGGTGTATGGGGTATTTGAATAGGCAACTCCAGCTAAATGTTCTTGGTGGCGCTACTGGAAGTGGGAAAACTAAAATTCTAAATCAATTAAAACCTTATGTTCAAGTTTTGGATTTAGAGGCTCTGGCAAGTCATAGAGGTAGTGCATTCGGTTCTTTGGGCCAAGGTGAACAACCTTCGAATGAGGCATTTGAAAACAGCATAGCCTTTCAGTTGTTCAAGTTTGATTTATCAAAAATTATTTGGGTTGAAAATGAAAGTAGGCTAATTGGAAGGGTGAAAATTCCTGATTCTTTATATAATCAATTGGTTAATGCACCCTTGTTGAGGTTAAAAGTTAATAAATTTGACCGTATTCAAAATATCATAGATGATTATGGTTCATTCAGTATTGATGAGTTAATATTGTGCACCAAAAAATTAGATAAGCGAATGGGTGGTTATGATAATGCGAGGGCCATTGCTTTGCTTGAAACAGGTGATAAAAGAGGTTGGGTTGAATTGATGTTAGACTATTATGACAAACAATATGAGTACAGTTTGACAACTCAAAATCATGTGAAAGTATGTGAAATTGAATATAATGCTAGTGAAATAAATCATTTTGATATTAATACAAATAAAATAACATCATTTTTTAAAACATTTTGAATAATATAAAACTTACCTCATTTAGTAAGTCTTCAGGCTGTGGATGTAAATTGGCACCAGAAAACTTAAAGACCTTGCTTAGTAAATTGAATTTTAAAGCATACGAAAAATTACTTGTTGGCGTAACGCGTAGTGATGATGCAGCAGTTTTGCAATTAAATGATGAACAGGCATTGATTAGTACTGTTGATTTTTTTACGCCCTTAGTGGATAATCCATTTGATTTTGGAAGAATTGCAGCTGCTAATTCTATAAGTGATATTTATGCCATGGGAGGGAGGCCAATTTTAGCAACAGCAATTCTGGGATGGCCCATTTCACAGCTGCCTCTTGAAATGGCAGCTGAAGTTATGAGTGGTGCATTGAAAATTTGTGATGAATATAAAATTCCGTTAGCCGGTGGACATAGTATTGAAAGTGCAGAACCATTTTTTGGTTTGTCGGTAAATGGTTTAGTGGCCTTGAAAAATTTGAAAACTAATTCAGGGGCAAGGGTAGGTGACTTGTTGTACCTTACCAAAGCAGTTGGATCAGGAAGCTTAGCATCAGGATTGAAAAGAGATATGGTTGATTCAACTGCTTATAAAGCTTTGATTGAGCTCACTACTTCAGTCAACCATATTGGAGAAGAATTAGGTAAATTCGAATGGGTAACAGCTATGACAGATGTTACTGGTTTTGGTTTATTGGGACACATTATTGAAATATGTCAAGGTAGTGGAGTAGGAGCGAAATTGAATATAGATCAAGTGCATGTAATGGCGGAGTCAAAAAAATTGATCGATTCATTTATTTTTCCAGATAATACTTTTAAAAATTGGAACGCATACGGAAAGTTAATTTCAAAGGAAGCTGAACAATACTTTGCAATACTTTCAGAGCCTCAAACTAATGGGGGCTTATTAGTAGCGGTTTCACCTAAAGCAAAAAATGATTTTGAAGAGTTCTTAAAAAGAAGCAATCTCGCACAATATGCACAACCCATTGGAGTTTTCACCTTCGGTGAAGGTAATGAATTGATCACATTGTAGCATTCGTGGGATGTTACTTAGCCATTAGCTCTGCAATATCTTGCTTGGTAATGATATAATTTCTATCTGCTTTAAAATCTTTTACAAGTACAGCATTCCTTTCTCCCTTCATCATGGTGCTAATTTCTTTTATTGGTGAAGTTATGTCAACGAAAGGAAGTGCTTCATCCATAATCTCCTCAATCAGGATCGATTTAGCGCCTTGCTTGGTAGATAATAAATTGAACACAGTAGATTCATTGATAGATCCAACAATTCTATTATCTGTTGTTACAGGCAATTGGGAAAAATTATTGTCGGACATTAATTTGAAGGCTTGGCCCACATTTTGTGTTTTATCAATGGTAAGTAGGTCAATATTTTTTCTAGAAGAAAGTAAATCTTTGGCTGTCATCCCCTCGGTATCTAGGTAACCCATTTTTCGCATCCATTCATCGTTAAACATTTTACCTAAATATCTGGTTCCGTGATCATGAAATATGACTACAACTATATCTTCTTTTTTCAATTTATCTTTCAATTGAAGTAATCCCGCTACAGCACTGCCTGCAGAGTTTCCTACCCAAATGCCTTCTTTGGCTACAATTTCACGAGTCATTACGGCAGCATCCTTATCGGTTACTTTTTCAAAATGATCAATAAGATTGAATTTATAATTCTGTGGGATGAAATCTTCACCAATCCCTTCAGTGACATATGGATAAATTTCCTTCATATCCATTTTCCCAGTTTCATGAAATATTTTTAACACTGAACCATAGGTGTCAACGCCCCAAATTTTAATTGCTGGGTTTTTTTCTTTTAAAAATCGAGCAGTACCACAAATGGTACCACCTGTTCCCGCGCCTACTACCAAATGAGTAATCTTGCCATTTGTTTGCTCCCAAAGTTCAGGCCCCGTAGATTCATAATGAGCTTGCGAATTGCTAAGGTTATCATATTGATTTGGGTAAAATGAATTCTCGATTTCTTTATTTAATCGTTTGGCTACAGAGTAATAAGATCTAGGATCTTCCGGCTCTACATTAGTAGGGCATACGATAACCTCGGCACCAAAAGCCCGTAATGCGTTAACCTTTTCGATACTTTGCTTATCAGTAGTGGTGAAAATACATTTATAGCCTTTAACTATTGCTGCAATGGCTAAGCCCATACCTGTGTTTCCACTTGTGCCTTCTATTATTGTTCCTCCAGGTTTGAGGAGTCCGTTTTTTTCAGCATCTTCAATCATCTTCAATGCCATTCTATCTTTTATGGAATTGCCTGGATTAAAAGTTTCAACCTTGGCATAAACTGTGGCAGGTACTAAAGCCGTAACTTTATTAAGTTTTACTAATGGGGTATGGCCAATGGTTTCTAGTATATTATTGCAAACTTTCATTTTCTTTTTTTTACAGTTACAAAGGTATGAAATTGGTAGTGACTTTCCTTATGAAAATTGCATGGCTTTTATAGGTGTTATTTTGCTGGTAATCAACACAGGAACTAGCATTGATAAGGTGCAGATTAAAAATGTTCCAATGTTTAACATTAAAAGCATCAACCAATCAATATGGATGGGCACAGCGCTTATGTAGTAGCTTTTTTGATCCAATGGAATTAATTTAAAGTAATGTTGAATTCCACATAATAAGAGGCTCACTATATTGGCTATAGTAAGTGATTTAAAAATCATGATGGCTGCTGATTTAACAAATACAATTGATATCAACCTATTGCTGGCACCTAAGCTTTTTATTATACCAATATTTTTAACTGCATTAAGCACAACTATTATAAATGCACAAGCCATGTTGGTAATGGCTACAAGAAGCATTAACACTATCACTACTACTGCGTTTCTATCTGTTAATTGTAGCCATTGAAATATTTGTGGAAATTGCTCATCAGCGGTCACGGCTAACACATTAATGGGTAGTAATTGATTGATAGCTTCAGCAACTTTTTCACGACCGGTACTATTTTTTAATTGTATTTGATAGGCAGTTATGGAATCATTGTTCCAGTTATTTAATTTGTCAATTTGTGAGGTATGGCAGATTGCGGTGTTTGCATCATATTCTTCAAGGCCTGAATTAAATATTCCGACAACCTTAAAAACACGTGCACGTGGTGGATCCTGAATAAAAAATGCTGTTACCTTATCATTGAGTTTTAAAGCTAATTGGGTAGCAGTTTTTTCAGATAAAACAATTTCATTTGAAATGGTATCCATACTAAATTTTGGAATATCACCTTGCACTAGTTTTGATCGAATAAATTCCCACCGATAGGAAGGGTCCACTCCTTTAATTAATAAACCATTGACGAGTTTGCTTTTTTTTAGAATTGCTGGTTTTGATCGGTAAGCATGGATGGAAGAAATTTCAGGCATGTTGGCTAATTCATTAAGGTTAGTTAAAGGGGCAATGGGAAGCTGTTCCCATGAACTATTGGTATCATAGTTTTTAATTGTTATATGACCATTTAACCAAAAAACCTTATCACTAATTTCTTTTTTAAAACCTTGCACTACAGCAAGAGTAATAATCATGACTGAAAAACCTACTACTACACCCAGTTGTGCCAACCTAAT
>JBDKJJ010000223.1:0-10572 GCA_039796635.1 Bacteroidota bacterium | reverse complement strand
GGCAATACATTAATGGCTATAAAAATGCAAACCATTGCTGCAATTAGTATTGTTAATACGCCGCCATTTTTAATATCATTTTTAAAATCTTCAAACATAAATTTTGTTTTACATCATACTCCAACTAACCGAACCGTCCTTTTCATCTTTCAGTTGAATTCCTTTTTCAGCTAATTGATTGCGGATGGCATCGCTTGTTGCAAAATCTTTTTTTGCTTTTGCTTCTTTACGTAAATTAATTAAAACTTGTAACGCCTCGTCTAACTTATTATTAGAAGCTGTTGCGTTTTCATTTTTTAAACCAAACACATCAAATAAATAATCATGTAAAGTTTTTTTCAGCAAATCAATTCCTGCTTGACTGATTTCTTCTGACTTGATTTGCCCACCTTTTAATGAATTTACAATAGAAGAAAGTTCAAATAAATTTGCAATTGTTTTTGCTGTATTGAAGTCATCATCCATGAATGCTGCACAGCCATTAGCTAAATTTTCAATCTTCAAATCTAACTCTGTTTTGGCCGAATTCGTAATTCGTAATTCGTAATTTTTAATTCCATCTTCGGCTTCCATCAAGTATTTCAAGCCTTTTTCTGCATCCTGCAATCCTTTCACATTAATATCTAATTCTGATGAATAATGCGATTGTAAAAACAAAAACTTCAACACACTTGGTGTATATCCTTTATCTAAAAGCGGATGATTTCCGTTTACAAATTCCATTGGCAAAATTGAATTGCCCAAACTCTTACTCATTTTTTGTCCGTTGAAATTAAGCATATTGGTATGCAACCAATACTTTGCCCCGCCATGATTACAGTTAGCTGTGTTCTGTGCAATTTCACATTCGTGATGCGGAAATTTTAAATCCATTCCACCGCCATGAATATCAAAAGTTTCACCTAAATATTTTGTGCTCATGGCAGAACATTCTAAATGCCAACCTGGGAAACCCTTTCCCCACGGGCTATTCCACTGCATAATGTGTTCGGGGGATGCTTTTTTCCATAAAGCAAAATCGATGGAGTTCTGCTTTTCTTCTTGTCCATCTAAATCTCTGTAGCCAGCCATCAACTCATCAATATTTCTTCCAGAAAGGCTTCCATAGCCATGTTCGTCATTATATTTTTTTACATCAAAATAAATGGAACCATTCACTTCATAAGCAAAGCCATTTTTTAAAAGTGTTTCAATCATTTCAATTTGCTCAATGATATGACCTGTTGCAGTAGGCTCAATGGTTGGAGGAATAGTATTGAAAGCATCCATGATGCGATGAAAACTCACCGTATATTTTTGAACAATTTCCATCGGTTCCAAACTTTCTAATTTTGCTTGCGATTCCATTCGGTTCACACCTTCGCCACGTTCGTTGGTTAAATGCCCGGCATCAGTGATGTTGCGGACATAACGAACTTTATAACCTAAATAAGTTAGGTAACGATAAATCATATCGAACGAACAAAATGTTCGAAGGTTTCCTACATGCGGTTCGCTGTAAACAGTTGGTCCGCAAACGTACAAACCCACGTGTGGCGCATGAATGGGTTCAAACTTTTCTTTTTGACGAGTTAATGAATTATAAATATGTAATGACACAGTAAATCAGATTAATAATGAGTTACAAAAATATTCATTATCTGCTTGCTCTCAAATTATTTATGCCGATATAAATCAAACTCCGTTGTGTTAAGTTCCACTTTTGTGTATTCATTCAAAGATGGCAAATATTGGTTTGCAGTTGTTTTATTCAGCAGAACAAACGGGTGATGATTCCAATCCGCAGTACAAGCATCTATTTGAATAAAATAAAAGCGTTGTAAATAACAGCCTGTTGCCCAATCTCTGAACAAATCAGACGACGCTCCGAGACTACTCTTGGCTGGAACGATTTTGCCAATTTTATAAATGTCACTTAGCGATGGTTCGTCTCTCACGAATTTATTATAAGAAAAAAATATTGTTGCTGATAAGGCAATGAACCCAATGACCACAACCCCTTTCATTAGCGTTAGCGTTTTTTCCTCTGCCATTCTTATCCAATTCAAAACAGGATTTGCTATTAAAATTGATAGTCCAATTGCAAAAGAAGGAAATGCAGTAGTCATGTAGAACCCTCTTTGTTCTAAAGTAATCATGATAGGAAGAACACCACACAAACCTACTACTATAAACAAAAGGCTTAATTTATAATTAACTGGATTGTGTATTTTTTTTGCTTTTGCGATTAATAATAGTATTGTGCAAATTGCTATCCCAATTAGGAGCTCACTTATCAAACGCCCTACTATATAAAATCTGTTTTCTGTTTCAACAACATTTTTTATACTATTCAAAACCCTATTGTTTAAATATTGTGAAATGCTATCGTGTGACTCTTTGTTAAAATATAATACAGCAATAAATAAAAATATCGGCAGAGCCAACATAATATATTGCAATACCGCCTTTTGCATTTTAAACGATTTAATAAAAAGTAAAGCCCAAAACAAAAGCGTTAGTGGAAACAAGCCTGGGAACCCTTTACACATCCATGCAGCCATTAAACTAGCCCCCATTAATAATGGGTGGTAAAATTTCACTTTTTCATTAAAAACAATTTTTACTCCAAATAAAATGGCAAGTTGTACAAAAACACCCATTGTGATTTCCTCCATATTGTTTACAAAATCCCAACTACAAACGGGTATTGTTATCCATAAAACAACAGGCAACCATGATATTTTTTGTACTTCGCTGTTTCTAAATACTTCTCTCCAAATTAAATGAATTAACCAAACATGAAGTAAACAAAAAATAAAATCATAAAGTCTTTCTACATACATGCTACTTCCTAATGTTTTAAAAAATAGAGATTGTATGAAAAAAGTTAGTGGGGGTTGTTGATCAAAAAAAGGATGAACATATTGATTAAACGAAGGATACCAAAAAGAGCCAATTCCGTTAGCTAAATTGTTCGCAATAGAAGCATATAGCTCACCATCCATAAAACATCCATGACGAATTAATCGAGGTAAGGTTAAAAAACAAACCAATAAAATAGTGTTAAGCCAAAACAATACTATTATTCTTTTATTCATTATTTAAAATCATTAATATTCAAAAATAATAAAATACTTTTGCAACCAATCAATTAAGTATGATAAACAACAAAAAGGTCGTGGTGGTTTTGCCAGCTTACAATGCTGCTTCAACTCTTGAAAAAACAGTTGCTGAAATTGATAAGTCAATAGTTGATGATATAATATTAGTAGATGATGCAAGTAATGACAACACAACTGAGTTAGGAAAAAAAATTGGGATCAAACATTGTATTCGTCATGAAAACAATAAAGGATATGGCGGCAATCAAAAAACTTGTTACAATAAGGCACTTGAGTTAAATGCTGATATTGTAATCATGCTTCACCCCGATTATCAATATACACCAATGTTAATTCCATCTATGTCGCACTTGATTGCTTCAGGTTTGTATCCTGTAGTATTAGGAAGCCGAATTTTAGGCGGTGGTGCATTGAAAGGTGGTATGCCATTATATAAATATGTTTTCAATCGCGGAATGACCTTGGTTCAAAACATTTTACAAGGCATGAAATTATCAGAATATCATACTGGCTACAGAGCATTTTCGGCTGATGTTTTAAGAGCAATTGAATACAATAAAAATTCAGATGATTTTGTATTTGATAATCAAATGCTATCACAAATTGCTATGAAAAATTTTCAAATAGCTGAAATCACTTGCCCAACAAAATATTTTCCTGAGGCTTCATCCATTAATTTCAGAAGAAGTACAATTTATGGTATTGGATGCATGTATGTAGCTACCCGACATTGGCTACATAAAAAAGGAATTAAAAAATGGTTTATTTACTAAAAACAAAAGGCTTTGAAAAATTTCAAAGCCTTTTGTTTTTTTTGAGGTCCCGAGCGGATTCGAACCGCTGTAGGAGCTTTTGCAGAGCTCAGCCTAGCCACTCGGCCACAGGACCAATTCCGAAAACGGAGTGCAAATATACAATTCTGATTTAATTTTCATTAATTATTTCAAAATCTCCTTTTTGAAGTGCTTCTTTGTATAAATCTTCACGAATATTTTTAATCATTTCAACCTTACGTTGATTTACAATTATTTTAAAAATTTGGTCTTTCACATAGCTTTTGGGCGATGGATTTCCTTTTGACATAAATTCTTTTACTTGCGATAAATAAGTAAATACTGAATCTTTTTGTTCCAAAAAACCTTTAGTTTTTGGAAATGATGATTGCATAGAAGGCGGAAAAAAATCAGTTGAAGTCCATACTGATTCATCAAATGAAGAAGATAAACCAGCTTTTTTGCAAGCATCTTGCATTTGCAAAATATTGATAGATGGATCAACAAACATTCTTTTAATATTTATCAAGCTTGGCTCAGTATTCTGAATTTTTATGTAAGTAAGCCTTACCAAATCATTTCGTAAAATAAAATCTTCTTTGTGTTGAGTATAAAAATCTTCAATTTGCTTTTCAGTAACTATAGTATCTAATTTCTGTTTTACCAATTCATTTTCGTATTGATAAATTAAAATTGACTCTTTATAATCTTCAATTTTTTTCTCTAATTCTTTCTTTTCAATTTCAATATTTTCTTCTGCTTTAGCTACTAAAACTTGCTGCCTTATCCAATCTGAAATATAGTTTTTCACAATTGAAATACTATCTTTTGCTGTAGTTCCTGGTTTTATTATTCCAGCTAAATCAGCAGGGTAAAGGTATTTGTCCATAACTCTTGCAATAGGTTTTTCGCCATCTTTACTATGTGAACATGAAAAATTTAGAATGAAAATAATTGCAATCAGTAAATAATTTATAGCCTTCTTCATTTAATAATATTTGTGCAAATCTAAAAAAAACCAACAAGCGTTTAAGTTTTAATTAAACACCTATTGGTTAAGCACTGATTGGGTTCGAAATATTTTTTATTGTTCGGCAATAATTAATGCCGTAACTAATATTATCCAGATTAGGTTGATAGAAAGTTTTGAAAGGTTTAGTATCATGTTTTATGTTTTTCTTAACAACACAAAAATAACTTAACATCAAGCCTGTCGTAATAAAGAACACTACGTATTTATTAGCGCATTGAAACGTAAATGTTTTTTTATACTTTTGAAATCTTAAATTATTACATTTTTATCATGAAGAAAATCACCGCATTTTTATTTTGTTTGATATTGCTTTTGAAAATGAATCTTAACGCTCAAACTGTTCAGGCATATAAAAAAGAAGCTTATGAAGATGCTTCAAAACGAATCACTTTAGTTGTAATTATGGCTGATGACCCTAAGAAAGCCGCTAAACCAAATAAAAAAAATGCTGGCGAAGATGAAATGAGAAAAAAAGATATGGAAGCTTTTAATTCACAACTTCAGGCTGCTTTTAAAAAATGGTGGAAATTTACTGAACGTTATGAATTCAAATCATTAGCTGATGTACAAAAAATAGCTAAAGGAAAAACGAATAAAGGTTATTTAGTATTACAGTATATTTTACATACTGATAAAGATAAAGCTGTAAAACAAACGCCAGGTCAGCCTGCACCATTAATGCAATTTAACAAACTATCAAATCCTGAATTTTGTGGATATTTTGAAATCCGTCAAGCTGAAAATATGTTGCCAGGCAAAGCACCTTTATCTGAAACCCCAATTAGCTTTCAAGCACCAGGATTATTTGATGATGTTTTTGCCATTCATGCTTTACAGTATGATTTATACAACCACATGGAAGGATTATCACCCAATGAAATAAAAGCTAATTTGCAAGCAAATGCTAAAAACTTATTAAGTAAAACTTTGCTTATAGATAAAAATGATATTGCTGAATCATTGTTTAATGAATCAAAAATGAAAAATCTTTATCCTTATGAATATCTATATGTTGAAACGGATAGTTGCAGCGAAAAACTAATGGAAGGCAATGCTGATTATGCAATCGTAAAAATTGTACCTACTTCCGATGAAAAAATGTTGCATTATGTAATTAGTTGTGAAGATGGAACAATTTGTGGTTTTTATGAAACAAAATATGAAGCCAAGCGCCGTGATAGAATTAAAGCCGAAGCTTTAAAAGTATATTCAAAATATGTAAAATAACAATGCATTCATAAGCCTAATGAATGAAGAATTTTTCAGAAGAATATTATTGAATTGGTATAGCTACCAAAACAGAAATCTGCCTTGGAAAAATATTAAAGACCCTTATAAAATTTGGTTGAGCGAAATCATTTTGCAACAAACACGTGTTGCTCAAGGGTTGCCTTATTATGAAAAATTTGTTGAAAAATACCCAACTATAAAAGATTTTGCTTTAGCAAAGGATGATGATGTAATGCGCATTTGGCAAGGTTTAGGATATTATTCACGGGCAAGAAATATGCTCACTACAGCCCGAATAATTCATGAAAAATACCATGATAAATTTCCTGAAACCTATCATGAATTAATTCAGCTAAAAGGCGTAGGAAGCTATACTGCTGCAGCTATTGCATCATTTGCTTTTGATTTACCACATGCAGTAATAGATGGAAATGTGTTCAGAGTTTTAAGTAGAATTTTTGGAATTGAAACAGCCATTGACACAACTCAAGGCAAAAAACAATTTACACAGTTAGCCGAAAAATTATTAGATAAAAAACATTTAGCTAAATACAATCAAGCTTTGATGGATTTTGGTGCTACACAATGCACCCCAAAAAATCCTAATTGCAGTGAATGTGTTTTTACAAAAACTTGTGAAGCATTCAAACTTAACTTAGTCAACAATTTACCATTCAAAGAAAAAAAAATTGAAAAACGAAACAGATATTTTAATTTTTTCTACCTAACTGATGGCAAAAATATTGTGATTCAAAAAAGAACTGAAAAAGATATTTGGCAGGATTTATATCAATTGCCTTTGATTGAAACAAAAACGAATATTTCAAAAGAAAAAATTACTAAACCATCTGTTATCAACCAACATGTTATTCTTGAAAAATTAAAACCTAAGCAAAAGCTTAACATTCAGAGTGGCATCGTTAAACAGCAAGTTTTAACACATCAAAATTTATTCATACAATTTTATATGTTAAAACTGCAAAGTCTTAAAATTGCTGAGGTTGATGGTTTTGAAATAATTTCAATTAAGGATATTAATAACTATGGCTTCCCTAAATCAATTGCTGAATTTTTAAGCGGATTAAAAGAAATGGTTTTGTTTTAACCTCCAAAAATCATATAAATAAAAAAGGCTACTCAGTTTGAGTAGCCTTTTGCTCCTGCTTCTGGACTTGAACCAGAGACCCTCTGATTAACAGTCAGATGCTCTAACCAGCTGAGCTAAGCAGGAATACATTTTTTAAAAATGGACTGCAAAGATAATCGTTGATTTTAAATTTCCAACACTATCAAAATATTTTTCATAAAAAAATAGTTTCTTTGCCTCATCATGCTATTAAAATTTGACGAAATAATTTCATCTGTAAAGCAAAAAAAACTAAGCCCAATATATTTTTTAGAAGGCGAAGAGGATTACTACATTGATGAAATATCAAATTTTATTGAAACTAATGTTTTATCTGAAGCTGATAGAAGTTTCAACCAAACTATATTATATGGTAAAGATTCAAACTGGAAACAAGTTTTAGATACTGTAAAGCGTTTTCCGATGATGAGCGCTTACCAAGTAGTTATTTTAAAAGAAGCTGCCGACTTAAAACAGTTTGAATTATTAGAACCTTATTTTCAAAAACCATTACCATCCACCATTTTTGTTGTTTGTTACAAGCATAAAGATTTTGATAAAAGAAAATCAATAGGTAAACTATTAGGTAAGGCTGATTATATAGCTCATTTCAAATCGGAGCCAATAAGAGAATGGGATGTTGAGAATTGGATTAAAGATTTTGTAAATCAAAAAGGATACAAAATCAATACAAAAACAGCCACTTTGCTAAAGGAATATTTAGGCACTGATTTATCAAAAATATCAAATGAAATTTCAAAGCTATTCATCAATATTTCAAAAGAAAAAGAGATAGGTAATGAAGATGTTGAAAAATATATTGGCATCAGCAAAGACTATAATATTTTTGAATACCAAAAAGCTTTAGGCTCAAAAAATAGTTACAAGGCTTGGCAATTTGTTCAATATTCAATTGCAAACGAAAAAGCAAATCCGTTAGTTTTAATCATCGCTTCACTATTTGGTTTTTATTCAAAACTATTTATTTACCAACATTGTAATGGAATGAAAGAGCAAGATATTGCACAAGCGATTGGTATTTATTCAAAATTTCCTACAAAAATTTTACAAGAATATGCTTTAGCTTCAAAATCATATCCAACAAAAAGTATTGAAAAAGTATTTGCTGTTTTGCATGAATATGATTTAAAAAGCAAAGGCGTAAATTACACTGGCGGTAATGATGGAGCTTTGCTTCAAGAGCTTACAGCTAAAATTTTATTTGCTTAATTAATTACTTTTTTTCAAAATTTAGTGCTGCTGAATTGATGCAATAACGCATTCCTGTTGGATTTGGCCCATCATTGAACACATGACCTAAGTGTGCTCCACAATGATTACATTTTACTTCGGTTCTAACCATCCCATACGATGTATCTTTATGTTCTTGAATATTTGAATCAACAAGTGGTTTATAAAAACTTGGCCAACCGCTGCCGCTATCAAACTTTGTTTGGCTATCAAATAATGGTTCACCACAAACCACACATTTATACATTCCTGTTTCATGATTATCCCAATAAGCATTATTAAAAGCAGGCTCAGTTCCGCAAGTTTGTGTTATTCGATATTGCTCATCCGTAAGTTTGTTTTTTAATTCTTCTTTACTCAAAGAACTTTTTGCTGAATCGTTGTTTGATTTTTCCATTTTAGAGGTGTTTAATTGTGATGTTTTAGTAGAATTACACTGTTGCATTAAAACTGTTGAAATTGCGAATACAAAAATTAAAATTGATTTCATTTTTTATGATTTATTTTCACACACTTACGATAACAATCTAAAAACAGATTTAGTTGATGTTAAAAGAAAAATTTAATGATTTAGGGTTTGGAAGTAAAACTACAAATCAAAAAACCAGATTGCTTAATCAAGCCGGTACATTTAATACCCAGCGCCGAGGGCAAAGCAAATTAGATGCTTTCAGTTGGTATCACCACATGTTGAACATTTCATTGTGGCAATTTTTATTCATTTTGTTAATTGGATATGTTGCCATGAATTTAGCCTTCACCATTATATATTTATGGGTTGGCATTGAGCATTTAACAGGGATGATTGCCAGTACTTTTTTTGATAAATTTTGTGAAGCCTTTTTCTTCAGTACACAAACATTTACTACGGTAGGTTATGGTCGTGTTAATCCACAAGGATTACCAGCTAATGTTATTGCCGCAATCGAATCATTTGCTGGCTTATTGGCCTTTGCGGTTGCTACTGGTATGCTTTATGGCCGTTTTGCTCGGCCTAAATCGCATCTAATATTTAGTGAAAATGCTTTAATAGCACCATATTCAGCAACCGGCAAAGCATTAATGTTCCGAATTGCAAATCGGTTAGAGCATTTAGTAATTGAAGTGGAAGCCACCGTAATGCTTGCCTATATTGATAAAACTAAAGGCTCAACACGTCAGTTTATAACATTAGAATTAGAGAGAAATAAAATTTACTTTTTACCCTCCATGTGGACCATAGTTCATCCCATTGATGAAAACAGTCCGTTTTACAACAAAACAGAACAAGATGTGGAAGAAATGGATATTGAGTTAATTGTATTGATAAAAGCTTTTGACGATTCATTTTCACAAATAGTGCACAGCAGGTTTAGTTATAAGCAGTTTGAATTAGTTTGGAATGCGAAATTTGTTCAATCATTATTCACTGATACCGAAGGAAAGCCTTATGTTGAAATAGATAAACTTGGTGTTTGGGAAAAAATACAATAAAAAAGGGGAAATAAATTTGGTAAATAAAAAACAGCCATTATCTTTGCCGTCCCAAAAAATTCTAACGAATACAAAAAAGTTCATTTAAACGATGTCACAAAGAATCCGAATCAAATTAAAATCTTACGACCACAATTTAGTTGATAAATCAGCTGAAAAAATCGTTAAGACAGTTCGAGTAACAGGCGCTGTAGTAAGTGGTCCTATTCCGTTACCAACAGATAAAAGAATCTTCACTGTTAACCGTAGTCCACACGTTGATAAAAAGTCTCGTGACCAATTTCAACTTTGTACTTACAAGCGTTTAATGGATATTTATTCATCAACTTCTAAAACTGTTGATGCATTAATGAAGTTAGAATTGCCAAGTGGCGTTGAAGTAGAAATTAAAGCATAACAGCTTTTTTAAATATTAGTAAAAGCGTAAATTTTCTTAGTTGAAGATTTACGCTTTTTTATTTTTGTAACACTTTTTTGTTGAATTTATAAAAACCATAATCATTCATTGAAATTATTTCCAAATTTAGTTAAAGGCATTACTCAATCGCTCCGTAATATTTTTGAAAAAAAATATCATGCTGA
>JBDKJJ010000222.1:0-9362 GCA_039796635.1 Bacteroidota bacterium | reverse complement strand
ATGTTATAAAATTATCAAAATCAAATCCTGAATATTTAGCTAAAAAAGATATGAATAAAGTGATGATTACTAAAGATGATTATCATTATTATTTCAAAAAGGATAGAAGCAATTTCACATTTTTGTATGCCATAAAGGATAATAATATTCCGCTTTACGATGGCTTTGAGTACGAAAGTGAAGTGAAAATTCCGTTAGGAAATCAAATGTTTTCATTCAATATGTTGAATGGAAGGCCGGTAGGATTCAGTGAATCTACCAACTAATTATCTAAAACTTTCTAAAAATTATTTATTGCGACAACAATCGCCAAATCAAAATTAGCGAATCAAAAAAACTATGCCTTTACAAATTATTTAAACCATTTTTTTAACACAAAACATAATTTTTAGCGACAACAATCGCAAATAACAATCATGACAAAAACATAATTAATCAACAGGATTTTTACAATCATTTTTAACCAATAAATTTATAATTTTAATAAAACGACAACAATCGGATAATGAAAAAAAACAAAACAATACTCAAAAAACAAACCTAATTATTCAATCAATAAATAACTCAAAAGCGGCTACAATCGCTGAAAATCATGAAAGTAATTAATCCAATAAAAAACTAAAGGCGACAACAATCGCTACCAAAAATAAGTACAACTAATTTGAAAAACCAACACACAAAACACACAACAAACACAACCCAACAAATTATTAAACAATAAAATAAATTATTTGGCGACAACAATCGCTCATCAGAAATAAGAAAAAAAGAAATCACAAAAGCACAATACACAAACACAATAATCCTTATAACACAACTGTAAATATTGTACACTTTGTAAACTCATTAGCCCAAAATCCCAATCAAATTTTTTATGTAGCTACTATTGAAGTAGGCTGACATTAAAAAACAAAAAAGCGAAGTCAAACTAAATTGTTGCCTTCGCTTTTTTGTTTTTGTTATTTTAATAAAACTTAGCTAACGTTCAAAAATCATCCATGCTCCACAAACTGTTCTACCACTAAAATCAACCGTTTTTAATATCATTCCATAAGTTCCTGAAACTATTGGATTGTATTGAAGCATAACAGAATGCCTTTCTATTCCTGTTTCTTTAAATGCGCTTTGAACTACCGTATTGTAATTATTTAATACACAAATACTTGATTGGTCAATATATTTTTCAGTACGAAAAATGATTAAATAACTTTTACCTCCTATTAATTTTACATTGAATCTGTTTTCAAAAGTTGAAATACATTCAGTACTGCCCCATAAAAAAGGTTTGTAATTATATTTTGAATAAAAATCAATTGATTTTTTTATTTCCAAAGCAGGAGCTGAGCTATCGCAACTAACTGATTTTTCAATAGGTTGAAGAATAACATCCTGAGCTAAACTTATTTTATAAGATACTATTGTAAATCCAATCAATAATAAAATTTTTGTGTGTATCACTTGTTTTGTTTAGTGTTTATTTGCAACAAATGTAGTTTCAAATTTCTGAAATTCTAATGAATGAGGGTTTATTTAAAAGTTAAAACATATAATGTAAAGTCATTTTTTGCCATTTTGAAAATGACATCAATTATTTTAAGATTTGGTTTAAATATGTACAATAAATTGTAAAACCATCTATCTATCAACATTAAGTAGTTAGGTTAAATTGTTTATTTTAAAATTGCATATTGTATTTTCGTAAAAAAAAAATGAAAAAAATTTTAGTTACTGGCGGTTGTGGTTATATAGGTAGTCATACTTTAATTGATTTGATAGATAATGGTTTTGATGTGGTAAGCATAGATAATAATATGCGAAGTAATATGTCGCAACTTCAAACAGTAGAACAGATTACTAAAAGGAAAATCAAAAATTATAATATTGATATTTGCATTAAAACTGAGGTTGAAAAAGTTTTTGAAGAAGAAAAAAATATTGAAGGAATAATTCATTTTGCGGCATTGAAATCGGTTCCTGAATCGGTTGAAAATCCTTTACTTTATTATCATAACAATTTGCAATCTTTAATACACATGATGCAAGTTGCTGAAAAATTCAATGTACAAAGTTTTGTTTTTTCAAGTAGTTGCTCAGTTTACGGAAATGCAGATGAGTTGCCTGTTACTGAACTTACTGAATTAAGAAATGCTGAATCTCCTTATGGTTACACTAAGCAAATTGGAGAAAGAATTATTCATGATTTTGTGAAAAAAAACTCAAGCATAAATTTTTTACTATTAAGATATTTTAATCCAGTAGGA
Organism: Bacteroidota bacterium; assembly: GCA_039796635.1. GTDB lineage: Bacteria > Bacteroidota > Bacteroidia > Chitinophagales > CAIODY01 > CAIODY01. The sequence continues at coordinate 7,101 of JBDKJJ010000222.1, read as the reverse complement.
GCTCATGAATCAGCATTAATAGGCGAAGTTCCTTTTGATAAACCTAATAATCTTGTACCTATCATCACTCAAACTGCCATTGGAAAGATGAAACAGCTTACTGTTTTCGGAAATGACTATCCAACTCGAGATGGAAGCTGTGTAAGGGATTATATTCATGTGATGGATTTAGCAAATGCTCATACCAAATCGCTTCAATTTTTAATTGATAAAAAAAATGAAACCAATTATGATATAATTAATATCGGTTCAGGAACTGGAAATACAGTATTAGAAGCTATTAAAGCCTTTGAAGAAGTGTCAGGGATAAAATTAAATTACCAAATTGGTGGTAGAAGAGAGGGCGATACAATTGCCGTATATGCTGATATTACAAAAGCAAAAACTTTATTAGGTTGGGTACCTAAACGTGATTTGAAGACTATGATGCTTACTTCATGGAATTGGGAAAAACAAATGCAAACAAAAAAATAATCAAAATAAAATGAGCGATATTGATTTCATCAAACAATTTTTAAATCCGGTTGATAAAAATATTACAAAGAAAAATGAATTACTTTCTCCTTATCAGTTGGGGAATACAATGCTCATCAATCATGATAACAATGAATTGAATTTTGAAAATGTAAAATTGGCAATTATTGGTGTTACCGAACAACGAAATGCAATCAATAATTCAGGAACCAATAAAGCACCTGATGCTGTAAGAACTGAAATTTATCAATTATCATCCTTCAATAATCCAACAGTAATTGCTGATTTAGGTAATGTGAAAGAAGGCGCAACAGCCCGTGATACATATTATGCTTTAGGAAAAGTAGTTGAATATTGTTTGAAAAAAGAAATAATTCCGATTGTGGTTGGCGGTAGCAATGATAATTTGTTTGGTCAGTTTTTAGGTTATGCTGATATGGAAATGGAGGTTAATATTGTTCATGCTGATGATAGATTAGATGTAAGTTTTTTACAAGAAGAATTAGTGGCAAGTAATTACCTAACTCATATATTTACTCACAAGCCTAACTATTTAAAGAATTTTTCATTGATTGGGTATCAAACTTATTTGGTTGATTATAATCTACTAAAAATTTTAGACCAAATGAAATTTGAACACGTTAGGTTAGGAGCTTTGCAAGAAGATGTAAAAGAAATTGAACCATGGGTAAGGGATGCAGATATTTTATCTGTTGATATTTCTGCTGTAAGATGCGGTGAAGCACCAGGAAATAACAATGCTTCGCCAAATGGATTATTCGGGAATGAATTATGTGCTATGGCACGATATGCAGGAATGAGTGATAAAATTTCAAGCTTTGGTATTTATGAAATCAATCCAGAAATTGATCAACGTAATCAAACATCTCAATTAGCAGCACAAGCTATTTGGTATTTTATGGATGGGGTTTTAGCAAGAGTTTCAGATTATCCAATTATTAGTGAAAATGATTTTATGAAATATGCTGTTCATTTTCATGAAGAAAACCAAAATATTGAATTTTTGAAAAGCAAAAAAAGCAATCGTTGGTGGATGAAAGTTCCTAAAGGTGATAAAGGATTATATCAATTAATTCCTTGTAGTTATTCAGATTATGAGTATGCATCAAATCTTGAACAGTACCCAAACCGTTGGATTAAAGCATCTGAATAATTCATTTTTAAAAGTTATATTGATTTTAACGAGCTTAACGTTGGTATTATCATATCAATAAATAACTTTGTGTTTTAAATTAACGCATTAAAATTTTATCATGTTAAAAAAAGTAACAGCGATTACATTATTAGCTTTCACCATTGCCATTCATTCATTTGCTCAATCAAATATAATTAAAAAGGAAAAGGTAGTTTTTACAGTTCACCTTCGAAATGGAGATGTAATTTCAGGAAATAGTAATATTCGAACAATCATCATGAGTACAGCTTATGGTACGTTAGCTTTGCCTGTATCAAGTATTAATACAGTTAAAATTGGCATCATCAATCCTGAAATTGAAAAAGATGCAATTTTAAGAATGATTGATAAATTAAATAGCCTTAAACCTGAAGACCAAAAACAAGGTTTTGAAAACTTAGTTCAGCAAGAGCCAGGAGCAATTTATATCATTAAAGAATATTTAAAAAGTGAAAATAATACTGCATCTGTAAGTAGTGAATATACTATTGAAGCAGCTTTGCAACAATTAATGTCAATATATAACATTGATGAAAAAGCACCAATGGATGATATTATAAAATATGATGATTATTATAGTGCTGAAGGCACTTGCAGTTTTACTGGAAACATACAAATTGAAACAGCATTTGGTGTTTTAGAAATACCACGTAAGTCAATTTTGCAAATTGATATAGCAACAGAATCACCAGAATCAGGATTTGTGAAAAACTTTATTCTTCAAGCCAATAAAAATATTTCAGGTAATACTGATGGTGGATTTTTGAACACAGGAATAAATATTAAAGCAGGTGAAACATTTTCAATTACAGCCAGTGGAAAAGTTACTATTGCAAGTCTTTCAAATAATAGCTATACACCTGATGGTGGAGTTAATGGAGCTTTAGCCCCAAATGATGGCGGAACTAATTCACCAACTTATGGTAATGTTGTATTTAAAATTAGTGAAAACGGACAAACATTAAAAGCAGGAGCAGGATTCAGGGGCAAGGCTGCAAATGGAGGAACACTATTTATTGCAATTTATGAAACTGTATTTAATCCAGCCAATACAGGTAGCTACAAAGTGAAAATTAAGAAGAACTAAATTTCTTTAAAAGTGAATGTTGAAACAATTCGTGATTATTGTTTAGCTAAACCAAATGCTACTGAAGGAATGCCTTTTGGTCCAACGGTATTAGTATTTAAGGTAAATAATAAAATGTTTTGTTTAATGTCGTTAGATGAACAGCCCACTACTATAAATGTAAAATGTGAACCTGAATTAGCAATTGAACTAAGAGAGCAAAACAGCAGCATTATACCTGGTTATCACATGAATAAAAAATATTGGAACACTTTAATAATTGATGAAACCCTATCATCAAAATTGATAAAAAATTGTATTGACATGAGTTATGAATTAGTCAATAAAAAAACTAAAAAACGTGATACTAATATTCAAAATTAATTTTGAATAAATAATAAATCAGCACACTACTTTTATTGAAATGTTGTTCAATAAAACATTTCAAGTTACTTTTGTTTTCTTCTTCTCAATAAAAAAATTATTATGCCTAAAATAGATAGACGGAAAGATGCTTTAGATTATCATTCAAAAGGACGCCCCGGTAAGATTGAAGTAATACCCACCAAAGAAACCAAAACTCAACGTGATTTAAGTTTAGCATATTCTCCAGGAGTTGCCGAACCTTGTAAAGAAATTGAAAAAAATCCTGAATCAGTTTACAAATATACCGCTAAAGGAAATTTGGTAGCTGTAATTAGCAACGGAACAGCAGTTTTAGGATTGGGTGATATTGGCCCAGCAGCCGGAAAACCTGTGATGGAAGGTAAAGGATTGTTATTTAAAATATTTGCAGATATTGATGTTTTTGATATTGAATTAGATACCAAAAATGTTGATGAATTTGTAAGAACAGTAAAAATATTAGAACCAACATTTGGAGGCGTAAACCTTGAAGATATTAAAGCTCCTGAGTGTTTTGAAATTGAAGAAAGATTAAAAAAGGAAATGAAAATTCCTATAATGCACGATGATCAACACGGCACTGCCATAATATCGTCAGCAGGCTTATTAAATGCTTTAGAGATTGTTGGTAAAAAAATAGGAGAAACTAAAATTGTAGTTTTAGGTGCAGGAGCTTCAGCTGTTAGCTGTACAAAATTATATATTTCATTAGGTGCTAAAAAAGAGAACATTGTTATGTTTGATAGTAAAGGCGCTATTACTTCTGACAGAAAAGATTTAGATAAATATAAAATTCAATTTGCTACAAAACGTAAAATAAATTCTTTGGAAGCAGCATTGAAAAATGCCGATGTTTTTTTAGGGTTATCAAAAGGAAATACCGTTACACCTAAAATGTTGAAGGGTATGGCAAAGAATCCAATTGTATTTGCATTAGCAAACCCTGACCCTGAAATTAGCCCTGAGGAAGCTATAAAAGCAAGGCCTGATATTATAATGGCAACTGGAAGAAGTGATTATGCTAACCAAGTTAATAATGTGTTAGGGTTTCCATATATTTTTCGTGGGGCATTAGATGTGAGAGCAACCGAAATAAATGAAGCTATGAAATTAGCCGCAGTTAGAGCTTTGGCTGATTTAGCAAAATTACAAGTTCCTGATTTGGTAAACATTGCTTACAATGAAAAGAATATCACATTTGGCAAGCAATATATTATTCCGAAGCCAGTTGATCCTAGATTATTGGCTACTGTTGCACCTGCCGTTGCAAAGGCAGCCATGAAAAGCGGAGTAGCTAAAAATCCTATAAAAGATTTTAAAGCTTATGAAAATGAATTATCAGCAAGGTTAGGTCAAAATGATCAGTTAATAAGATTGATAGGAAATAAAGCGAAGCGGAATCCACAAAGAGTTGTAATGGCAGATGCTGAAAATATTAAGATTTTAAAAGCTGCACAAATTGTATTTGAAGAAGGAATTGCCGTACCTATTTTGTTGGGGAACAAACAAAAAATTAAAGATACACTTAAGTTAAATTCACTTCATATCAATAAAGCCATTCAAATAATTGACCCAGCTGAAAATTCAGAGGAAAAAATCAGAGCTGAGTTTGGGGAAGTGTTCTTTGCCAAAAGTCAACGAAAAGGTTTCAATTTATACGAAGCTAAAAAAGCAATGAAAGATAGAAACTATTACGGCGCAATGATGGTGGAAACTGAAATGGCTGATGCCTTAATAAGTGGATTAACAAGGAAATATGCTGATGCAATTAGGCCTGCATTGCAAGTAATTGGAACGCATCCTAAAGTTAAAAAAATTGCAGGGATGTATATTTTAATAACAAAACAAGGTCCTTTATTTTTTGCAGATACTACAGTTAATACAAACCCAAATGTGGATGAGTTAGTTGAAATTACAGAATTAACTGCAGCTGCAGTTAGTGCTTTTAGTATAAAACCAAGGATTGCACTTTTAAGTTATAGTAATTTTGGTAGTGGAGGTGGTGACGATGCCAGAAAAATGCAACAAGCAGTTAGTATATTAAAAGAAAGAAATCCTGAAATGATTGTTGATGGTGAAATACAAGCTAACATCGCTTTCAATCAGGAGTTGATTAAAGATAATTATCCGTTTAGTGATTTAGCTCAAGGTGAGGCTCCTAATGTTTTAATTTTCCCTTCACTTTCCGCCGGAAACATTGCATATAATTTATTAGCAACTTTAGGGCAAGGAATGGAATCAATTGGTCCATTAGTGCTTGGTTTGAATAAACCAGCTCATGTGTTGCATTTAGGAAGCACCGTTAGGGAAATTGTAAATATGGTTACAATAGCCGTGGTTGATGCCCAGCATCGTAAACGAGATAAAAGTAAATAGCAAAAAAGCCTCAATTATTAATTGAGGCTTTTTTGATAAATGGGTAAGTAGAAGCTTGATAATTTGTAATTGATTTCAGAAGATTTTCAATACATCTTTGTATCGTGAATCGGAAAATTTAAAACTATGAAAACTTTTAATTAACTGAATTCACTTTTAACTATCCCTTTTTTAACCGGTTGTAAATGTTGATAGAGCGTTTACAACCGGAACTTAAAACAAGCTATTGAAAACTAAAAAAGCAGACATCCATCAAGTCTGCTTTTTTATTTGTGATAGGTTATGTATTTTTCAGAAATGAAAATAATACAAATTACTTTTTTATTAGGGTTGATGTTTTTTTTCAATTCAGCCTCGGCACAGGTAAATGATAAATTTTCTGATGGAGATTTTACTACCAATCCTTCATGGATGGGCGATACAGCAAAATTTGATGTGAATTCATCAAATCAATTACAATTAAATGCACCAGTTATAAGTGATACATCAATCATAGTAACAGCTTCAACAAAAGTAGATACTACTGAATGGCAATTTTTTGTACAACTAAATTTTTCACCAAGTACTTCCAATCAGTTAAGAGCTTATTTAATGAGTGACCAACAAAATCTAAAAGGTTCATTAAATGGATATTTTATTCAAATGGGTACAACAGGAAGTGTTGATTCTATTGAGTTTTTTAAGCAACAAGGAACTGTAAAAACTAAAATTGCTGGGGGAGTAAAAGGTCATTGTGGTAAAGTAATAAACAATTTAAGAGTGAAAGTAAGAAGAGATTTGCTAGGTAATTTCACACTTTGGTGTGATACTTTAGGAGGAAATGATTTTGTACAAGAGTTTTCTGTATTGGATACAAGTGTCAAAACTACTGCATTCATGGGCTTTGAGTGTATTTATAGTTCAACCCGTAGCGATAAGTTTTCATTTGATGATGTATATTCTGGCACTTATATAATTGATGTAACACCACCAACTTTCCAACAAGTAATAGTGATTGATAATACTCACTTAGATATTTTATTTAGTGAATCTGTTCAATTAAGTTCAGCTCAAAATGTGGCTAATTATTCGGTAGATAATGGCATTGGAGGAGCTGTTAATGCAATTCGTGATGGTAGTAATACAGCATTGGTTCATCTCACTTTTTTAAATTCATTTCAAAATAAAAATTATTCTATTACCATTTCAGGGGTAAATGATTTAGTTGGAAACACCATGATTGCTGTTGTTCAACCTTTTTCATTTTATCTTGCTAAGCAATTTGATATTGTTATTGATGAAATATTCCCTGACCCAACGCCAATAATTGGTTTACCAACGAATGAATTTTTAGAATTAAAAAATACTTCAGGGCATGATATTGATTTATTTAATTGGTTTGTTTCTGATTCTTCTACATCGGTTCAAATTACATCGCATCATATTTTAAAAGCGGATAGTTTTGCAATAGTTTGTAGCATTGGCGCAGTTAGTTCGTTTCAATCTTATGGCTTCGTGATTCCTGTTACTTCATTACCATCATTAAATAATGATGCAGATGTGATGAGTATAAAAGATGACAAAGGCAATTTAATTCATTCCGTAT
>JBDKJJ010000221.1:0-3580 GCA_039796635.1 Bacteroidota bacterium | reverse complement strand
ACAATACTTACTGTACGAAGGCTATCAAATTTATATAAATACGATTGAGGTGTTTTTAATGCCACCACAAATTTCTTTATAAATGCATAACATGATTTTGTTCTTACCACTTCTTCATTTGCATACACCATTGAATCAGATAAAATTTGTAAACTATCTTCAAACGATTGAAGCATAGCATAATTTGCTGGCTTAATTACTGGTAGTGGTGTTTGAGCTTTGCTAGTAAAACCTAGCATCAAACAAAATAATAAAATAAGTAAGTATCGCATGATGCAAGTTTACGCATTATGATGAACACTTGTTGATAGCAAACTAAAAGTTTGGTAACAATATTTTGTTAATTTTTGATGGATTTTCACAAAAAAAGCAAGCGAACTGATTGCTCAATTCGCTTGATTTAGTAACCGATATATTGAAAAACGATTATTGCAATTTAATTTTTTTCAATGTATCAAGTTATTGCGTTGTGTTTTATTTGTTGCTTTGTTAAATTGGCAATTTCAATTAATGAGCAATAATGAATGTTTCGGAGTAAGTTTTACTATTGTTATCAAAAGCTTTCATCAGATATTGCCCAATTGGCAACTTAGTAAAGTCTAAATTCAGTTTTGAATCTTGTACATCCTTTTCAATTATTATTTGCCCCAACAAATCGATTACAATAATTTTTGTTAAGATTGGTTTTTCTACATTAATATTTTCTGATAATGCCTGTACATATAATATTCCGCTTGAAGGATTAGGATATATTACTAAATTTCCTGTTGGAATTTCATCAGTGACCTTTTCTTTAGAAATAATGGTATGAAACACTTCATTAGTTATCATTGGTTCATTATAATCAAAAGTAATTTCAGCTTTTTGTGTGATTACTGCACCTGGTGTTACATTGTTAATTGGGTTGATGGTGAATTGTACAAAACCATTGCTATTAGCCATGTTTGCGCCTGAATCAGGTAAATTAATTTTATCAAAAGTAAACACTACATTTTTTTCGGTTGTACTGATTTGATATGGATGTGATGATGAAATATTTCTGATACTATTCACTTCTAAATTTTCATTTAATGGTAATTGAATTTTTACAAATTCAGCCGAAGTATTACCCACATTCTGGAATCGAACTTTATAAGTGATAGCTTGTGCGGCTTGAATAATATGGCTTTCACCTGTTCCTGTTGGATAAGCAATTAAATCATTCGGATCAATTGAACCTACAATTTTATTAATATCATGCACTGAATTATCTTCATCGTTTGCATCATTATTACTTGCTAATCTGGCTTCAGCAAATACATCTATTGAATCATTTAAGTTTGATGCTAAATCCACTGAATCATCTAGTGTAATGTATTGATGCTGATTAATTCCTAAAGAAGAAATTGACCATGAATATTTTTTACCACCCGTTACATTTGTAACGCTTGACCAATTTACATCAGCCGAAGTTACAATCACTTCAGAAGGAATAGTTACATCAAAAGTAACATTAGATGCATCTATTGAGCCATTATTACTGATTTTGAAATAATATTTATTTTTAAAACCTCGGCGCAAAGCAGTTGTTGAGGCATACACTTTTAAGTCAGGTTTATTTTGCAATGCCGTTAATGCATAGTTGCGCAAATTGAATGTTTGGTTGGTTCCTGAAATTGTAAACCCATAACCATTCATACAAGTTGATTTGGTATAAATTGCATTAGTATTATGTGCAATTGTATATGCGCCTGATTTTAAATAAACTGAGTAAGCTCCATTATCATCAGTAGTAACTTTTATATTACCCGGTGTGATGGTGAAGGTTTGATTAGCAATTAAATTTTCACCTGCATCTTTTGTACAATTATTATTTACATCATTGTAAGCAATTCCGGTTACCGTATTTCCTGCTGGTTCAATGATAGTATAATTTTGTTTGCATGATAAATTGGTTACTGTTTGTACATAGCCTGATGGCCAGTAAACAATGATAGAATCCATTTTTGTTGCATTGCCACATCCAAAAAATTGACGTAATGAACTTTGACCACCAACGCCTTCTTGCGAAACAATTTGACGTGTTTGCCAAATGCCATTTGATTTCATTTTAATTCTGCAACCAATAGCAGCTTTGTTTGATTTTGTTCCTACAAATTTGATACAACCCCAACCTTTATTTTTTGATTGTGTGCTATTTTTAAACAAATAACTTTTTCGATTAGTATGGCATGAAACAAATAAATCTAAATCGCCATCTTTATCATAATCACTCCAAGCCGTTCCCATAGCGCCTGGCAAACGTGATGCGATTAATTCATCTACATTTTTAGTGAAATTTCCTGCCCCATCATTCATGTATAAATAACAATTTCCTCTATCGTTAGTAACATACAAATCTAAATCACCATCATTATCAATATCTTGAAATGAACAACCATGTGAGTTTGATTTATCATTCACTACATCACCTGCTGTAACTTTTGTGAATGTGCTATTTCCATTATTTTTATACAAAAAGTTTTTTCCGTTTGATTGATTGGCAACAAATAAATCCATATCGCCATCATTATCTATATCACCCCAACATGAGCCTGTACTGCGTCCTCCATCATTTGTAACACCTGTTGATGAAGTTTTAGTAAAATTACCATTGCCATCATTATGGTATAAATTATTTAAAGTGGAATCATTGCTTGGTAAAAAAACATCCATCTTTCCATCATTATCATAATCAATCCAACTGCATGTAACATTTGAACCTTTTTGTTTTGATAAAATATGATTAGGTAAAAAAGTGAAAGTACCATTACCATTGTTATGATATAATTGATTGAATTTAGTTGACCAATAATTGGTAAGATACAAATCAACAAAACCATCATTATCATAATCAACCCAACTAACGCCATGAAAATATTCAATATTATTCAAGCTACTGAAATAGTTTGAATTATCAGCAGTGAATGTTCCGTTGCCATTATTTTTGTAAAAGAAATTTGGCTTATACCCGTTTGAAGTAACGAAGCAATCCATATCACCATCGTTATCAATATCAGCAAATGAAGCACTAGTGTTTCTGCCTTTATCAGTAGCAATATTTCCAGTTGTTACTTTATTAAATGTTTTACTTGTGTTTTGCAAATAAAGATTATTAGCCACGTTATTATCACGATCAGGAATAAATAAATCATCCCAACCATCGCCGTTTACATCTGTCCAATTGCAAGTCCAACGATTGCCTGTTGTGGTGTACCAAGCCATGTTGGTGGCTTCACTAAAAATAAATCTTGATGTATTAGCTGTATTTAAATCAGCACCATCCGTGTTAGTTGATTCAGTTGTATTACCATTACTTGTTCCATTAACAACGGTATTGATATTCGCCACATCATTATCAACTACTACATTTCCGTCATTATCAGTAAATGTTCCTTTTACGGTTGTTACAAAATAATAATCGTGTGTATAATCTAAATTCGGAATATTTTGATACGTAATATTTGTTCCTTTTGATGAAGTATCATTTATAGTTCCAGCATATCGTAAGTGAACTGTACTATCAACAAAATAGCTAGATTGAACTGCTAAACCATAACCA
>JBDKJJ010000220.1:0-11365 GCA_039796635.1 Bacteroidota bacterium | reverse complement strand
CATATTTTTTCGCAACACAATTTTTTATCAATCATATTTTCCACAATTGTTTTTTTTATCAATCAATAAATTAAAATTTTGCAAAAAAAATCAAGTAGCTTGAACATATTGATTTTATTATTGTTTCAGAGATGTTTTTATTTTTCAATTTTCATTTTTCAATTTTTATTTTTTATGTAATCCACAATTTTGTTGATTCATCAAAAAATATTTTCCATCATTCACACAAAAAATATTTCAACAAAAAACAAAAATCAAAAAACTAACCAATGAAATTTTGTTTGATGCAAATCATTGTATTCAATAGCAGGAGCAGGGAATTTAACAACATTCAAAAACAGAAAAATTGATTTTAATAATTTTGATTTTGTTTTGATTTTTGAAAAATCAACATCAGGTGAAATATAAAACTGACGATAACGAGGCAAATCATTTCTAACAATAAGTCCATTATTCCACTGATTGGCATATCCTCCAAACATATTGTCAGCGCCATATCCTACAGCTATATTCAGCCATTTCGGAAAATTATTTTGTAAATGAAACAACGATGAAATATTTCCACTCAACCAATAAGTTTGTGCATTATAATCTTTTAAAAATCTTTCAGGCAAAGTTTTTCCGTATAAATCATTAGCTCTTTCATTCAACATTAATTCGCCATAATTTTTTTTATGTGTTGAAAATTTGAATTGTATTTTTTGTTCTCTCCACATTAATTCTTGCCCAATCAATAATCCTGCACCTAAAGTATTTGCAGAAATATCGCCTAATGAAAATCCCCACTCTTTTGAAAATCCATCTAAAGTTTCGATAGTTAATTGTAAAGCAAATCCAACACCTGCACCATACATAATACTTTTACGTTGTGATACACCAGCCCATCTATACATATTACTACTCCAGTAAGCTTCATTAAATGCTGTATAACAATGCCCTACTTTATCCATTTGTTGCCATTCACCATTATCATCAAAAAAATGAAATTTGCTTCTTGGATAATTTGCATACCAAGCATAATTCAAGCTAATCATTGCAGTAGTAAATATAGCTGCGCAATCAGCATGCACTAACAGTTCTCTTTTTTTGTTAAGTGTATCACATGATGTTAGAAATTTTTGAAACGAAGATTGAGCTACCGAAAATTTCATTAACAACAATAATGAAAGCACCAAAATTGATTGCTTGAACATAAATTTAATTTGATGTAAAAGTAATTGAAATATAGCTCTAAAATTTTCTGTTTTGTTTTGTGCAAAGTCAAATCATTTTTTTGACCTTTGTGATTCACAAAATTATACGAAAATGAAAATAGCAGTTGTTGGTGCTACAGGATTAGTTGGTGGCGTAATGCTAAAAGTATTAGCTGAACAAAACTTTAAATATGATGAGTTACTTTTAGTAGCGTCTGAAAAATCAGCAGGTAAAAAAATTAATTATCAAAATAAAGACTTTACAGTAATTGATATTCCAACAGCCATTTCGAAAAAGCCTGATATTGCAATTTTTTCGGCTGGTGGAACTACATCGAAAAAATATGCTGAACAATTTGCCGCCATGGGTACTACAGTAATTGATAACTCATCAGCTTGGCGAATGGATGCTGATAAAAAATTAATTGTGCCTGAGGTAAATGGACATTTATTAACCGCATCTGATAAAATTATAGCTAACCCAAATTGCTCAACCATACAAATGGTAGTGGCATTAAATCCATTACATTTAAAATATAAAATTAAAAGAGTTGTTGTTTCAACTTATCAAGCGGTAACTGGTACTGGCGTAAAAGGCGTTGCACAATTAAATAATGAACGCAATAATGTAGCCGGCGAAATGGCTTACAAGCATAAAATTGATTTGAATTGCATACCACATGGTGGTGATTTTGAAAGCAATGGATATACTACCGAAGAAACTAAATTGGTTAATGAAACTCGAAAAATAATTGGTGATGATTCAATTCAAGTATCGGCTACAGTGGTTCGTGTGCCTGTATTTGGCGGACATAGTGAAAGTGTGAATGTAGAATTTGAAAACGAATTTGACTTGAATGATGTAATTGCAATTTTGAAAAATTCAAAAGGAATAAAAGTTCAAAATGATGATTCAACATTTGAATACCCAATGCCATTATTTGCTGAAGGAAAAGATGATGTTTTTGTGGGAAGAATTCGCCGTGATTTTACACAACCCAAAACATTAAATCTTTGGATAGTGAGCGATAACCTACGAAAAGGTGCTGCTACAAATGCAGTACAGATTGCTCAAGTAGTAAAAGATTTATAAAACAAAAAAATCCGATTCATTTGAATCGGATTTTTTTATGTGAGATTGAAATAAAATTACTTGGTAATTGTAGCAGTAATTTCAAAAGTCAATTTAGCTGTCATTGGTACTTTGTGAGTAATTGCTGCATTGCTTGCACCACCTACAATAAAACTAAATTTATCAGCTTTTAAGTAAGGTGCCACATCACTATTTTTCATACTTAATGTTAAGGTAGTTGAATTATTATGTAATACAGGATTTGAACTACCAACTTTTAAAGTTGATAAATTTGTTCCTGATAATTGAGCATAAACACTATCCAATACATTAAATGTTTGCGCTGGAGTATTCAATGAATCGTTCATTGTTAAAGTGCAAGTTTTTAATACAACTTTCTTTATCTTGCTAATATCAAACCCTTTATCACTTGCTAATTGTGAAAGATTCGACTGCACATCAGTACCAGCAATTGAAAATGCACCTACTTGCGATGTAGTATCTAAGGTGAAGTTTACACCATCAAAATCCTTTGTAAATGATGCATCAATTTCTTTTTTACAAGAAGTTAAAAACATGGCGGCTCCTAAAATTGAAATCGTGAACAGATTAAATAATTTGGTAGTCATAATAATTTGTAGTTTTATTTGTTGCTAAATATTATGAAGCAAATTTATACAAAAAAATTGAATTCAATTTCAGAAACTGAAAAACAAGTTTGGATGAATGATGAAATTTTTCATTTAAAGCATAAAATAATTAGTAAAATTTATGCTGATGGGGCTGATATAATGGAAGAAATAAAATCAACTAATTTTTTTAAAAGTTTACCTATTAATTTTCAAAATCCAAAAATATCAAAAGGTGAAAATTATTTTACACTACCATGGGTGATGGTTGATTTTCCTTGTGTTTTCAGTAATGAGCAAATATTTGCATTCAGAATTTTTTATCATTGGGGAAAAGAAATTAATTGCTTTTTGATTTTAAAAGGTGAGTTTCAAAACATTTTTATTGAACGATTAAAATCTAATTACTGCAATTCAGGTTTTAATAATGTTTTAATTTATAGTGGCGATAATATTTGGCAACATCACATTGATGATAGTTATCGGCCGCTACATTCTATATCATCTGATGCGGAATTAAGTAACAAACCATTTTTAAAATTCGCAATTAAATTTAATGCTGCTGAAATTGATAACAATATATCATTATGCCTCAGTGCTTGGAATTGCTACGCCAAACTACTTTCATCGTAAACTTTAACCACTTCAGCCACTGGGCTTACTCGATACATTAACCCTGATTTTATTTCTTTACACAAAAAATTTTTACGCAATCTTTTTTCTAATCTAAAAATCCGAATTTCATCTTTCAACGAAAAATGAACGCCAACGCTTAATTCATTCACTAATTTATTTTTATGAACATTATAATTATTTAGTGTAGTCATCAAACCTATATCACTGCAACTTGCGGCTTTTGGGTTTTGCATGTATTTCAGTAAAGCATGTTGAATATCATCTGGAAAAATTTCAACATTAGCTAAGTATGGTTGCATTAATATTTTAAATTCATTTTTCCATTCAATACCATGAGCCGAAACTTTATAACCAAATTTTTCGTGAGTTGTTAAATGCGCTAACTCATGAATCAGCGTAATTAAAAATGAATATTTATTTAATGCATTATTAATGGTGATGCGGTGCTGTTCACCTTTTCTTGGTGCACGATAATCTCCCAATTTCGTGTGCCTATTCCATTTAATAGTTAAATGAACTTTGTAAAACAAAAGTAATTGAGCAATTGATTGACTTGCTGATGATGGAATATGTTTTTCTAAAATTGCTGCAAGATGCTGCTGTGTCATTTATAATTTTTCTAATTGCTTAATTACTGCCATAAAATCTTTAGGCAACGGAGCTTCAATAATGATAGGCTTTTCATCAACAATATTTTTAAATGAAAGTTTTGAAGCATGTAATGATAATCGGCTCATTAAAGGATTTTCGTTTTCTTGAAATTTGCCAAATTTATATTTCTTTTTTACCGATGACAATAAAAACGGTTGGTCAGTACCATACATTTCATCAATGAGTAACGGGTGCCCAATGGCTAAAAAATGAACTCTGATTTGATGCGTTCTTCCAGTTTCAGGATAAGCTTCAACTAATGAAATATTAGCTTTATAATTACGAAGTGTTTTGAATTTAGTAATAGCATCTTTCCCATATTTTTCACTTGCCTCCATTCTTCCAGGATGAAAACCATCTTCTATGATTTTGTAATTAATAATGCCTTCGGCTGGAGTTTCACCATGCACCAAGGTAGTATAAGTTTTATGAAGCGTATGGTGTTCAAATTGTAAACTTAAATGCTTATGAGCAGCTTCATTTTTAGCAAAACAAAGTACGCCACTTGTAAATTTATCAATACGATGAGTGGTAAAAACATCAGTATATTTTTTTTTAAGTTCGCCAATTACACTTGGCAAATTGCCATCAAATCTATCAGGTATAGTAAGCATTCCTGAAGGTTTATTGATGCCAATATAATTATCATCTTCAAAAATAATTTCAAGATTTTTCATTAATGTCAAAGATAGTCATTTATCTAAATACAAGAATTTAAAGAAAAAACTACGTATAAATACGTATTTATTTATAGTAACTAGAATCATATCTTACTGCCTTAGCTATTAAACCAAAAATGTTTTGTTATGAAATTGAGTAACGATTTAAAACAGTTTTTAGATATATCAAATGCATGTGTTTGTATTTGCGAACAAAATGATAAAAACTCAGAAAAATTATTCATCACTTTTTTAAACAAAGAATTTCTTAAAAAATTTTCAAATGGTGAAGAAGTTGAATTGCCAATAGCTCTGCTTGATTTAGCGCCTGAAATTTTTGATATTGAAATTGAAAAAAATATTTATTCAGTTTTGAAAAACAAGAATGAAGTTGAGCTATCAAAAAATATTAGTTCTTCAAAATTCGGAAATCTCTTAATCAATTACAGAATTAGTTATTTGAATGATTGTGTAGTGATTTCATTACAAAACATTTCAGAGTTAAATAACACAAAAGAAGAATTATCTATCACACACTCATTGTTAGATGATATTTATAAATCTGCTGATATGTATTCGTTTGAAGTAGATATGATAACCCGAGAGATAAAAACTAAATGGGATTTAATAAAAACTTTTGAGCTTGATAGCTCAAAAACAACGATAAGTTTTGATGACTATTTAAATCAATTAGCGCCTGATGATTTAAAAGTATCATTACAAAACTATGATGCCATTTCTAAAAATCCATCATCATTTCATTCTGAAAGAAAGATTATAACCCCTAAAGGAAACACAAAATTTATTGAAGTGTTTGCCAAATCAATTATTGAAAATGGTAAGTTTATTAAACTCTTAGGAACCGTAAGAGATATTACACAGAAGAAAAATGAAGAAGAAAAAATTAAAGAAGCCGAACTGAAAACAATTGAAAATGCTAGGTTTTTAAAGTATGCTCATGAGTATTATGACATGGGTACTTTTACTTTAGATACAGCTACCATGAAAATAAGTTCAGATTATGATTTTACAAAATTATTTGAATCGGATGAGCCTATTGGTGAACTTACCATTGGTCATTTGCAATCATTGTGCAGCGAAGAAGAAGCAGCTGACTCAATAAAATTGCTAACTGATGCTATTGCAAATTGTCAATCATTTACTAAAGTAAGAATGCTTGTTTCAAAACAAGGCAATGCAAAATATATTGAGTTCAATTTTTTACCCATTCATAAAGAAGGGAAATGCACACAAATGTTTTGCATTTTCAGAAACATTACAAAAAAGAAAAAAGATGACTTACAACTTATTAAAAGCGAACAAGAATTAAAAGAGCAAGAAAAAACAATTAAAGTTGCTCATGATATTTTAAAAATAGGAACTTATCAACTTGACTTAAAAACTAACAAAGCAATTGTAAATGAAAACATTACAAAAATGTTAGAAATTGATGAGAGCATTAAAGAGCTTTCATTACAATTTTATACCGAACATTTAATATTGGCTAAAGGGGAGAAATCAACGTTGGATATAATTAATGAAAGTATTAAAACGAAAAGTTCATACATCATTAATAGAAAAGTAAGAACCAACTCAGGTAAAATAATTTTTGTGGAAAATGCTGGTCAGCCAATTTTTGATGACAATGGTTTTCCTATAAAATTAGTTGGAACATTCAGAGATGTAACTGAACAAAAAAACAGTGAAGCTGAATTAATTAAAAACAAAAACTTAATAGAATATGCTCACAACAATTTAGAAATGGGCGTTTACACTATTGATTTAGTGACTGGATTATTAGAAACTGATTATAATTTACACGAATTGCTTGAATTGCCTGAGAAAAAATATGTTTTTACGCCCGAAGATTTAGAGGCTTACTCATCACCTGAAGAATTGGCTCACTCAATGGCTTTGGTGCAAAACATTATTAAAACTCAAACACCATATACCTATATCCGAAAATTCATTTCATCATCAAAAAAAGAAATTTATCTTGAAGTAAATGTGGTTCCAATTATTGATGACAACGGAGTGATGAACAAACTATTTGGAATTTTCAGAAACATAACAAAGAAAAAAGTACAAGAATTAAAATTAATTGATGCTGAAAAAGAATTAAAAGAAAATGCCCGAATTGTAAATTATGCTCATGAAAATTTGAAAATGGGTACTTATAATTTTAATCTTACTACACAATTAATTGAAACAGATTTTAATTACATTGAATTTTTCGATCTTCAACCTAACCATCCAACCCTTAACATTGCTGAATATCTTTCTTTTCTTTCAGATTATGACAAAGATGATTCACGTATTAGCATTCAGAATGTGATTAGCAACAATGTGATTTGTACCAAAGAGCGAAAAGTTATTACCCCACAAGGCAATATTAAATATCTTGAAGTATCGGCACAAGCTTTATATGAAAATGATTTATGCAATAATATTATTGGAACTTTTAGAGATGTTACTATTAAAAAAAATCAAGAAACTCAACTCTTTGAAGTTGATAAAACAATAAAAAAGAAAGATGAATTATTGCAAAATGCTCATCAATTATTATCCATGGGGACATATGAAATTGATTTTAAAACTCAAATTGTTTCTTCAGAGTTAGATTTAATAAGTTTATTTGAATTGCCACACAATAACGAACCGTTAACTCTTTCAGAATATAAAAAATTATTATCGCCTCAAGATTTGTATGTATTCGAAAACGATATATTTAATGCTACACAGCATAAAATAAAATATAGGTCAGAAAGGAAAATAATTACCCCAAAAGGAAACAATAAATTCATTGAAATATTAGGTATCCCAACGTTTGATAACAGTGGAAAGCTAATGAAAATTGAAGGCACTTTACGCGATATTACCGAAAGAAAAACAAAAGAAGAACGATTAAAAACAACTGAGCATAAATTATCTGAAACTGTTAAAATGCTTGAAATTGCTCATCAACAATTAAGGATGGGATCATACGTGGTTGATTTACAAACTAAAGAAATTACATCAACACTTGATATTAAAGAATTATACGAACTTCCATCTGAAAAAAACAACTTTACATTGGATGATTATTTTAAATACATTAGTAAAGATGAGTTAGAAGAATCAAAACTAATTTTTAAAAAATTGATTGAAAATGGAATATCCTTTTCAAGAGAACGCAAAATAACTACTGCTTTAGGAAATGAAAAGTATGTTGAAATAACAGGAAATCCTTTTTATGAAAATAGAATACTTACCAAAATAACAGGCACATTTAGAGATATTTCATTTAGAAAAAAACTTGAAACCAAACTTTTAAATACCGAAATAAAACTTCTTGAAGCTGAAAGTTTATTACGAATGGGAACTTTTGATTTTGATTTAATTCATAATAAAATTGAACACTCCATTGAATTATCGAGGCTTCTTGAATTTGAAGATTCAATAACCTTAAGTTCAATTGAAGAATTTATTTCGTACGTTCATAACGATGATAAAGCTGATACGATACAATATATTCAAGGATTAATTAATGGCGAACAACTAAGCGATACTGTTCAACGAAAAATGATTACTAAAAAAGGACTAATTAAATATTTTGAAATAGTATCAAAAATTACAACTAGCAATAATCAGCCAATAAGATTAAGTGGCACTTTTAGAGATATAACCGAACAATATGAAAAAGATATAGCATTAAAAAGAAGTGAAGAAAAATTTAGAGAGCTTTTTGAAAACACTCCATCCATGTATTTTATAATTGATACGCACTTCATTGTAAATTCTGTTAATCAGTTTGGCGCTGACTATTTAGGTTATAGAAAAAATGAAGTGATTGGAAAAAATGTAAGCGATTTCTATTATGCTGATGATATAGCTTTGGCAACACAAAATCTTGAAAAATTAATATCAGCCGATAGTATTTTTTCGCAATGGGAAATTAGAATAAGAAAAAAATCTGGTGAGATAATTTGGGTAAAAGAAACCGTTAGAATTATTAAATCAACCAACAACACAATATTTTTTTTAATAGTTCGTGAGGATATTACTGCTGAGTTACAAAACAGAATGCTAGTTACACGAAAACAAGATGAGCTGCAAAAGGCTAAAGAAAAAGCCGAAGTAGCGATGTATGAAAAGCAACAATTCACAAGCATTATGAGCCATGAAATACGAACGCCGCTTAATGCAGTAATTGGAATGACGAACGTACTATTAATGGAAAACCCCAGAGATAATCAAATTGCTGAGTTGAATACTTTGAAATTTGCAGCTGAAAATTTATTAGTATTAGTAAATGATATTTTAGATTTCAGTAAAATTGAATCAGGAAAAATTCAGTTAGAAAAAATTTCATTTGATATTCATAAGTTAGTTCAAAATATTAAATCAAGCTATAAATTTAAAGCTGATGAAAAAGGCATTTTTATTAATTGTTTAATTGATGCCGATGTTCCACAAATTATTATTGGTGATCCTATGCGAATTTCACAAATACTAAATAATTTGGTATCAAATGCTGTTAAATTTACTGAACAAGGATTTGTTGAAATATCATTACGAAATGTAATTCACATGATTGATGATGAGATAAAAATCAGGTTTGAAATTAGTGATACTGGTATAGGTATTCCTGCTTCAAAAATGAAAACCATATTTGAAAGTTTTTCACAAGCTAATATTGATACAACAAGAAAATACGGAGGCACAGGATTGGGGCTTACTATAACACAAAAATTAATTCAACTTTATAAAAGTGAAATTGATTTACAAAGTGAAGTTGGAAAAGGCTCAACATTTAGCTTTGATATCGTTTTTCATCTCCCTAAAAAAGATATAGTTGATAAAAATTCATTTTTTATTTCTGAACGTTCAGCATCAAATGAAACCAAAAAAGTTCTGCTTGTTGAAGATAATGAAATAAATAGAATTGTTACAGTGAAGTTTTTAAAGCGATGGAACTTAGATGTAGATACCGCTATAAATGGGAAAGAAGCTATTAAAAAATTAGAATTGAACAATTTTGATTTAGTATTAATGGATATTCACATGCCTGAAATGAATGGTGTTGAGGCAACAAAAATTATCAGAAATCATTCAAATACAGCACTGAAAAATATTCCAATTATTGCACTTACTGCAGCTGCGGTTGATAATGAAAGAGAAACTTTAATTGAGGAAGGATTAAGTGATTATATCAGCAAACCCTT
This sequence comes from Bacteroidota bacterium, assembly GCA_039796635.1. Taxonomy (GTDB): domain Bacteria; phylum Bacteroidota; class Bacteroidia; order Chitinophagales; family CAIODY01; genus CAIODY01. Next base: position 1,321 of record JBDKJJ010000220.1, on the reverse strand, counting down.
TAATCCTGCTGAATTACACGATAAAATTTTGAAATATTTATCAAGTTAAATTCTGCTTAATTGTTGCCATATTGTTTCAAAAAATCTTTTTCAGCCTTACTAAGACTTTCATAACCTGAAGCTGAAATTTTTTCTAGAATTTTATTTAACTCAATTTCATTATTTGGTGTTGGCTTTGTAGGCTTTTCCTCATTTCGGTAAACTTGAAATTTCTTTTTGTTTTTCATTTTTGAAAAATCAAACGAAAACCATTTTCCTAAATTCAAACCATTTTGCAATTGCTTGATATAAATATACCCCATCAATGCGCCGCCTAAATGTGCAATATGTCCACCTGCATTTCCGCCTGCCATACTTACTAAATCAATTCCTACAAAAATTAAAGCCACATATTTTAACTCTAACTCTCTCCAAATTAAAAAACCAATTGGTAAATTTGGAGTAAGAGTAGTAGCTGCAATAACTATAGCCATCACACCAGCACTTGCTCCTACCAATGTTGCTGAATTTATTGCAGTGCTAAAAAACGGGAATACATTAAAAGCTATCATAAAAACTAACGCTCCACCAATACTACCCATCACAAATACAGGCAAAATATGTTTTCTGCCAATCATACTTTGCAATACATCGCCAAAAAAATAAAATGCAAACATGTTAAACAAAATATGAAATGCATCGGCATGCAAAAAAGCATAAGTAATAATTGTCCAAGGGTGAATAATAAAACGACTGAAAGATGCCGGAAATGCTAGATAATTTAAAATTAAAACATCGGCTTCGTTACCAAAGCCAAACAACATGGGCAATACATTAATGGCTATAAAAATGCAAACCATTGCTGCAATTAGTATTGTTAATACGCCGCCATTTTTAATATCATTTTTAAAATCTTCAAACATATATTTTGTTTTACATCATACTCCAACTAACCGAACCATCTTTTTCATCTTTTAATTGAATCCCTTTTTCAGCTAATTGATTGCGGATGGCATCACTTGTTGCAAAATCTTTTTTTGCTTTTGCTTCTTTACGTAAATTAATTAAAACTTGCAAAGCTTCATCTAGCTTATTGTTTGAAGCTGTTGCGTTTTCATTTTTCAAACCAAAAATGTTTTCAATAAAATCTGAAAATGTTTTCTTGATTTTATCCAATGCTGTGTGATGAATTTTAGATGTATGTATTTGTTGGTTTTTTATTGCATATATAACACTGCATAATTCAAATAATTTTGCTATGGCAATGGCGGAATTAAAATCATCATCCATTGCCGTATAACATTCATCACAAGTTGTTGATATTTTTATTGAAAGAAGGGAG